>JASEEV010000030.1 GCA_030019435.1 Methanocellales archaeon
CCATGGCAGCAGAAAAGGCAGAGGAGAGAGCTGCGAAGAGAGCGGAGAGGATTGAACGTGAGCCCCCAAGAGTGGATGTTAGAAGCATAAGTTCCGCCTTGTTCTTGGTTGCCATACTTCTCCTACTGTACCTGCTGATATATATCATCACAAGGGCTCTACTATAGGATGAGTTGATATGAAGAAGATAGTGGATCGGTTATCGATGGAAGTTGAAAAAGCGAAAAAGAGGGTAGAGAAGAAGAGAAAGATGCTTGAGCATGGACCTCCAAGGACGGACATCAGAAGCATGAACTTCGCCGCACTCATAGTGTTGGCAGTGCTCGCGATATTTCTCATATACCTAGCCGTAAGACATCTATGTATGTAGTGATAAGAAATCTCAGTCTTTTTTATACAGGCAGATATCGACTTATCTTTATGAGTTAACTCTTCTGCTATGACCTCATCTTGATGCAATGCAACCCATAACCAGCCAACACAGCCAAAAGCTTCGATCAGATCATCTCTGCTTCTGGGAGTCCCTTGAAATGTTTGTCGCCTGTTAGGATCTTAGCTTTTTTATCACGTGCCGTGGCGAGCACTATAGAGTCTGCAAGAGACCAGCCTTCTACTGTTTTCTTCAACTCCACATCGATTTTCGCTGCTTCAACTGCTATATGCTCACTCACTTCGATGATAGCACACCTTGAGGTGATGAACACCCTCCTCTCTTCAGCCTTGGCCATTCCATCGGTTTTGAGCGATTTTGAGTATATCTCAGCGATGTTTATCGTTGACACCAAGCATTCGATACCCGTTTCCTCGATGATCGCCATTACTTTCTCTCCACGCTTGGTTCCCATGAAGTACTCTATCCATGTAAAAGAGTCCACTAAGTAGCGCATACTATGACCTCATAATCTGTTTTTGTGGTCTCTTAGATCACTTACATCGACTTTTGGCATGGTTCCGAAGAGGCTTTTTCTTTTTTTCTTGAGCAAGTGTTCAGCCAGTATTTCATTGATCTTCTCGGAAATCCTGCGTTTTCCAGCCTCTTTTATCAATATATCATGGAGGTCTTCCCTCAAGATGACGGTCGTTTTTGCCATATATATCACCATATACTTTTACGTTTATGCAAATATATATGTCTTCCGCTCAGAGCACTGCGTGAAAAATGGATGTCACCTTTATTCGATGCGCACGAATAGCATCACAACTTTGGTGCAATAATGCTCACGAGAATTAGTCTTTTTTATATAGATAGAGGGATCGCTCTTGATCGTCAAAACATATCCTAAACCTGTCAAACAATCCGATTCTCCCCAGCAGGTTAAATTTAACGACAAATTCATCAGAAAATAGCACTTTACATGGAATCTCAGCATCCTCAATTTTCAGTATGATATCATTGATATTTGCACAGATATGCCCACTGATCCCAAGAGGGTATATCTTCTTGCCTTTCTTGTAATCCAATTCCAAAACATCTGCTAAGTCGGCATTGAAGATGCTATATATCGCACCTGAGTCGACATATGCTTTTGTTATTATCGACTTATCTTCATGAATCAACTCCACATTTATGATAGGAAAGAATGAATCGCCAACCCTTTCATATTCAAACTTCAGAGGATGCATACCTCTTCCTCTTTCCTAGGCACTTGGAAAACTATTGGCTTCTCACAAACCTTCTTGGCCTTCTCAAACACTGGTTTTGCGCTCTTTCCACTCGCTATGACCTCATCTTGATGCAACGCAACCCATAACCCACGATATTTTTTTAATTCATCCCATATATCCATCATGGTCACCGTTGTTAAATTAGCTTTACCACTTTAAATAAGTAGTGACAAAATTCTTAGCAAACTAGAAATGATCATGATATATCTAGTATATGTAGCGATGAAACATCTCTTATGATCCGATGTGCACAAACAGCATCATGACAGCACCTATTAAGTCTCCTCTCTTGATCTTACCATCTGCTGATGCAGTGAATACCGCATAGGTTCCATGTCTTTTGAGTTCTACAGGCTTGGCGAATCTCTCTCCTAAACATATTTATCCCTTTGAGTTCGAGTAACTACAAGGCATGCCCAAGGATAGTATTGCTCAAGCCGTGAAGATGATCTCGGTCGGAACCGAACTGGCATTCTCCGTGATTGCAGGAGGATTCATAGGCTACTTTATCGGAAAAAGATTTGGGGTGGTAGGAGGTGCAATCGGACTGAGTGTAGGCATGTTTCTGGGATTTATCAGTGGCATATACCATATTACCAAGAGATTTGGGGGGTGACAAAAGTGGTCTAGAGGATGCCCAGCGCAATGAGCAAGAGTATGATCCCCCCTATCATGAGGCCCAATGTTGCGCATATCTGCGCGATCAGCAAGAACAAATAGACCTTGGCTCGTTTGTCTGGACTTTTGAGAAATTCCTCCAATTTCATGATCATCCTGGCGTATAAAAAAAGGCATATTGTGTGGTCGTTGGCAAGCTTCGCCTGAGCTTTCTCACTTCAGGTCGATAGATGACCAACTCGTCCGTTTTTTCCCTTTCCATTCTCAACACAGATTGCACGACATCACAATGTAAACGCCCGTGAATTTTTGCAGCCCCCCTCCCAAACTCTGGGGTGAGCTCGATATATATGGGTAATTTTAGCCTGTCATGATGTTTTTCTGGCACGATTTCCGCTATTTGTTCCAGCTCGGCATTTTTGAATCTGTGAGTGGAGCCGTTCCTACCTATGACCTTTGGTCTCTCCTCTTTCAGGAGAGTTGAAAGGGATTCCCTTCGTGCTGGCAGATGTACGTTTAGCGATCGAACGACCTTGGTAAAAGTCTTCTCCAAGAGCTGTCTCCCCCTATTCGATCTCCCTTCTCTGTAAGACCGCCTTGATCTTCTTTAGTCTACAAAAGCTCTCTCTTTCCATCTCTTCGAGTCGCATTGTGATATATTTGGTGGTCGCCACCAACCTGGGGACGATTATGTACTCAAGCGCGTTGACCTTTCGCTTCGTCTTTTCTATCTCAGCAGCCAATTTTTTCGCCGTCTCCTCGGTTTCTGCCAGCTTCACGATCGACACAAGAGCTTCCTCGAAATTCTTTGCTGCCCGATCTAACGCAGAGGAAGTATCCACGAACCCATAACCTCTTTGCATGATACTTCTTGTGATATCCCCAGTCTCTATGAGCGGAACCTTCACCCCCATGATATTCCTCGTGTCAAGATCCACGAATATCTCCTGCGGGGTTATCCAGGAGATTTGCCTTACCTCGTTGACACCAAGTATTGCTTGAGCGATCGTTAGCTCGCGAAAGGCGGACTCCAACTTGGCTTCCACGTTCTTCCGTGCTCCCCTCACATCCTCAACGACATCCAAAAACTCCGTGATCAGGGCATCTCTCTTCTCCCTTAACAACTCGTGACCTTTTTCCGCCAATTTTGTCCTTCTGCTCAGCTTTAGCAGTTCCATCCTGGTGGGGTGAACGCCTTCGACTACAACTGCCATCCTTATCCCCTGTGCTTAGGATGATATTTTTTGATGTATCTATCCTCAATTCTCTTCAACTCGCCCTCTGGCAGCATGGAGAGCAGATTCCATCCCAGATCTAACGTCTGCTCTATTGTCCTGTTTTCATCTCTTCCCTGCGAAACGAACTCCTTCTCGAAGCGATCTGCAAACTCTAGATATTTTCTGTCCCTGTCCATCAGAGCCTCCTCTCCCACGACCGCCACCAAATCTCGCACATCTCTGCCCTCAGCATAAGCGGCATAAAGCTGATTTGAAACCCCAGAATGGTCGTCTCTTGTCCTTCCTTCGCCGATGCCCTCGTTCATCAATCTGGAGAGACTTGGCAAGACATCAACGGGAGGATATATGCCTTTTCTGTGTAACTCGCGGGATAACACGAACTGTCCCTCTGTGATATATCCAGTCAGATCGGGTATGGGATGCGTTATATCGTCGTCTGGCATGGACAGGATCGGCATCTGCGTTATGGAACCCTTTCTTCCCCTTATTCTGCCGGCTCTCTCATAGTTTGACGCCAGGTCCGTGTACATGTATCCTGGGTAGCCCCTCCTGCCTGGAACTTCTTCCCTGGCAGCTGCTATTTCCCTTAGTGCATTGCAATAGTTCGTCATGTCTGTGAGTATGACCAAGACATGCATGTCATACTCGAATGCGAGAAACTCCGCCGCCGTAAGCGCCATTCGTGGGGTGATGATCCTCTCAATGGCAGGATCATCTGCCAAATTGATGAATGCCACTATTCTTTCCAGGGCACCAGTCCTTTCAAAGTCATTCATAAAGAAAGATGCCTCCTCATGGGTAATCCCCATGCCTGCAAAGACCACAGAAAATGACTCCTCTGTTCTAAGGACCCTTGCTTGTCTTGCAATTTGCGCCGCTAACTCGTTATGGGGCATTCCCGCGCCAGAAAATATGGGTAGCTTTTGCCCCCTGACAAGGGTGTTCATTCCATCTATTGTGGAGATGCCCGTTTGTATGAACTCGTTTGGGTATGCTCTAGCAGGTGGATTTATCGCCGCCCCAGAGATGGGCAATCTATCCTCTGGAATGATCTCTGGTGATCCATCGATCGGCCTTCCCGATCCGTCAAAGAATCGACCAAGCATGTCCGCAGAGACCGCTAGGCGCATTATGTCCCCTGTGAACCTCACCTTTGTTCCAGAGGTATCTATGCCTCTTGTGCCCTCGAACACTTGCACTACTGCAACTCCCCTTCTGGATTCGAGGACTTGTCCCCTTCTCGTCTCACCCTCAGGAGTTCGTATGTCAACGACCTCCCCGTATGCGACATCCTCCACGCCCTCCACGATTATCAGTGGTCCTGCCACCTCTCTTACCGTAGAGTATTCTCTCGCTTTGATATCGATGCTCATAGTTCCTCCAATGAGCCGAACTGGTCATCTAACGCTTTCTCCAGCTCTCCATATCTCTCCGCAAACGTCTCGTTTGGAACATATTTCATTCTGGCCATGTCATCTTTTATCGGCATTTGCTCTATTTGCTCTATTCCTATCCCGTTCAAGAGGGCATTTTTGGCGAGCTCGTAAAATCTCATTATCATCTTCAGCATGAGATACTGCTTTTCCAGTGAGCAGTACGAGTCGATTTCATGGTAAGCGTTTTGTTGCAGGAAATCCTCTCTGATCATCCTCGCCACCCCCAGGAGCATTCTTTCCCTCTCTGGCAGTGCATCAGGACCGACGAGCTGCACTATCTCCTGTAGTTCTGACTCCTTTTGCAAGACCACCATTGCCCGATCGCGAAGACTCCTGAAGTCTGCTGACACATTTTTTGCGAACCACTCGTGAGTGGGCTCAAGGTAAAGTGAGTAGCTTCTGAGCCAGTCTATTGCAGGAAAGTGCCTTCTGTCCGCGAGTGAGGTGTCCAGCGCCCAGAAAACGCTGACTACACGTAGGGTACTTTGTGAGACAGGTTCCGATAAATCTCCTCCAGGGGGAGAAACGGCACCGACGATCGTGATAGATCCGTGTCTTTCCTCTGATCCAAGCGTCCTGCAACGACCTGCCCTTTCATAAAAATCTGCCAACCTGGTAGCAAGATACGCTGGATATCCTTCCTCGCCGGGCATCTCCTCCAATCTACCAGAGATTTCCCTTAGAGCTTCTGCCCATCGCGATGTGGAATCTGCCATGAGAGCCACATCATATCCCATATCCCTATAATACTCAGCTAAAGTGACCCCAGTGTAGATGGATGCCTCTCTTGCGGCGACGGGCATGTTTGAGGTGTTTGCTATCAGCGTGGATCTTTCCATCAGTTTTTCTCCTGTTTTGGGGTCATACAACTTTGGGAACGTATCCAGAACCTCTGTCATCTCATTGCCCCTTTCTCCACATCCAACATAGACTATGATCTGTGAGTCAGCCCATTTCGCAAGCTGGTGCTGACTAACTGTGTTATGTAAAATCATCGGGCCAAAGCCGCCTACGAAGTTGTGCGAGCCTGGCACTGTAATGTCATATACCTCTTTTGGTCCGGATACCTCCTCAATATCAGTAATCTTGTCACAGAATATGTAATCTAAACTCTCCGCAAACCACTTCAAATTGGGATCATTTGACAAACTCGCAAATTTTTTGAAGACGTTAGCATTCATCACCTCTTTTCTGCCAAAGCCTCCAAAGTAGTTAGATGTATTCACTCCTAACCTTTCTAGCTCTGCATGTGGGCGTCCCATCTCGTCATAAGCTTTTTCTAAAAACTCTGGAGATGCTGGTGCAATATCTATTGATGTGTATCCTCTCCTGCCGTCTTTTAAGTAGTTCTTGATGGCATCAAATTTCTTCAAATCCAGTTTGCAGTGCTCGTAAAATCGTCTCACTTCTTCTTTACCTCGTATGAAGATTCTGTAATATGTTCTCTCGTTGATAACACGCGTAGATAGTTTATGTAGAATTCCAAACCTTAGCAAGAGATAGGATAGGGAAAGTTGCATGTCCTTACTTGCGGTGGCAATCTCTAGTTCCTTTCCTCCACCGCCCACGTGACCATCACAAGCAAAATACGCACCAATAAATTTGCTCACCACATCATTGTCTGATCTCATCACTATGTTTGGTACAGAGCAAGTTCGTGATTTTTCGCGAGGAGGGATGCCAAAGTGCTTTAAGAGTTTGACAAGTACTGAGCTTCCTATGATCGAACATTTAACCGTGTTGCATACATCACGCCTTGTATCGAGCCCAAAGAGGACTCTAGCTAGACCATCAAATCGTTCTAGTAGAGATTCATCATTATTATATAACACGACACTGTTCGGTTTGAGGCTTCCATCTGCAATCACAAGAGCGAGGAACTCGGCAAATTTTTCATTGAACTCCTCTGGTATTTTTACTGTCCTGCTTGCTCTCTGTCCCTTTATTCTATGTATCTCTACAGATTTTCCAACCATTTTGTAGAGTCTTCTTACGAATGAAACAGTTGGGTGGCTCTTTTTTAAGTAGTATCCGATGAGAACATCATATGAAATGCCTAGATCTTGTGAGAGTTTTTTCTTTGTAATATTTTTCTCCATAATTAATTTCTTGATTATTTTTGGAATTTCATCCAATATTTTTTCATCACAGACTCTTTCGCCATCAAAGATGTTCATGCTTAGGCGCTGCCTAGATCCTTCAAATTCCATTTTTCTTGGCGCGGCTAAGTAATCCCCAACAGTCAGCGACCTCGAAGCGAGTTCTTTTACCTTGAGATCTGACGTCACAACAAAGAGTTTATGCTCTGGCGTTACCTCGGCTATCCTGCCTGTCCTTGTTTTTATTCGATAGATCTTATCAGTCTTTCCTTTGTAAACTGCGTTAGATTGCTTCTCTTTTAGTTTTCCATCATTAAATGAAAAAACGGGAATTGAATTTTCCAGAGATGTGCATTCCTCATAAGAGTTGCTAACCTTCTTACCATTATCCTTGTTCTCATCATAAACATCTTTGATCCTTCTCAAGGTACCGTCTGCAAGCATTATTGGTGTATGTGGGGTAACGCATTTCCCAGTGCCAAAGCCACCTGGTATTCCACTCGTGCCACCTTTTGCTATTGGGAAGAATGTGTCATAGATTCGCTGTCCTGTCAAAAGCGGAACTTCTGGGTTCAACTTCTCCTTAAATGGACGTCCAATTCGCACAGGCCATTTTTGTTTCATCGTCATCTCTTTATCTTCTCCATCGCTCTGGATCACTGCAATGGGCTCATTAACGGTAAATTTGCCCTCTTTTATCTCGGTTATCTTTCCCCTTGTGTGAGGGGGAACGAGGATTTTATGAAGGATCACCTTTGATTCGGGAACCGTTCCCAACACGTCTCCTCCTTGCACGGGTTTACCCTCCTCTACAATAGGAGTGAACTCCCATTTTATTTCTGGATCGAGCCCTGGCACCTCTATACCCCTAGTGATGAAATCTCCTGCTTCATCCCTTATTTTTTCTAATGGGCGCTGAACACCATCATAGAAATTTTTGATTATTCCAGGACCAAGCTCCGCCGACAGGGGAGACCCCGTCCTTATGACTTCCTCGCCGGGTTTTAGCCCTGTGGTATCCTCATACACCTGAACGTACGCTTTATCGGCCTCCAGCCTGATCGCCTCTCCCATGAGACTGAGCTCTCCTACGCGAACGACTTCATACATCTCACAGCCTCTCATGTTCTCTGCCACGACAAGAGGTCCGGCAATTTTTGTGATCACCCCTTTCTTACTCAATTTCAACACCTATGGCCCTTTTAATCAATTCTCGCAGCGGATCTATTTCCCTTACGATTTTTCCCTCCCTATCAGGAATTTCAACTATGATTGGTGCAATATCCTTCTTTGACTCGATCTCGCCAATGGTATCTCTGAGCTCCTCAGCGAGTCTCTCTGTGATGATTATAACCGCAGTATTCTCATCATTTGATAACTCCTTCATCGCATCTCTCGCACTGGCGGCATCTGTTGCCTCGTATACATTCTCAACGCCGGCAAGCTTGAAACCTGTAGCGGTGTCGGGATCGCCAATTATGGAAATATGCATCATCACATCACCAATAAATTTTTGATTTTTTCTGGGGGCAATTTCGCCTCGACTCCTCTGCCTATGGCTCTCAGATTCCTCACTTCGGCATCCTTAGAGGACAGATAACCTATCATGGGCCCGACCCCAAAGTGTTGACTGATGGAAATCTTCTTTCCGACCTCTGCAACATGTGAATTCAAAGCCAGCTCTAAGGGCATCAGTGATCCATCGGCCTCATACTCTGGAAGAGCATTCATGAGAATATCTCCATATTTCGTTCCCTCTAGTGCAGTCGCAATGCTCTCAACGTCATCTGCATCTGCTAGAACGCCTAACATCTCATCTGATATTGCATATCCCATGGGTAGTAGATAAGGCTTTATTTCCTCGGATGGCATCCTCTCCGATTTCGCTCTCAACAATGTTTTCAGATTCGATACATCTATCTCTGTTCCGAAGAACATCTTCAACGTTCTCTCATCTGGCTCAGAAACGGTTTCGACGCTTTTCCACAGATCAGTGTATACATATTTGTCCAATGCCACTTCCAGGGGTTGCAGACTCTTCGTCTCAGCATACTTGGTCATGGCATTGGCCAGCACAACACCATATTCTGTGCCCTCGAGCTTTGAGACGAATTCTTCTACTGACCGAAGCTCATAAAATGACTCGAACGTTGGAGTGATGTGTTCTAGGGCGCTCCGTACAGGCACTCCTGCATACAAAGCCCGCAGAATGGTCTTTATGTCCCTCACCTCTAGGACCTTGAACCTTGCTCTGAGCACCTCTCTCACGCGACCTGGCGACATGCGCACCACTTTCTCATATGCATTGCTTAGGGAGTTGTGCAATATCCCCTCCAGTACTACTATGTCCTTCTCTCCGATGCTGGCTCTCATGAGCTCTTCCTCATACTCAGTGCCTTCTAGAGCTCCCACCAACTCGGTGAGCGTGGACGTTTCCATGAGGTCGTCAAGTTTTGCTTGCGACAGGAGCTTCCCCTTCATACCCCTGACCTTGGCGTTTGGATATGCAAATGGAGCGATGGTTAGTATTATCCTCAAAATCCACCCAAATATAAGCCCTATTACCCCGATCACAACTGCTAGAACTAGGAAATTCGGCCCTAACTCAGCAAGCATGCTATTCGCCCCAAAGTACTTTTACTATTTCTGCCCTTAATGTGCTACTATGCCTTTCGATCCTTTTTTCGAAGGTATTGTTGACCTCGATTCGTCCGTCTTTTGTCTTGATTATCACGCCGCCAAGACCTGTTAACGTTCCATCAGACAGAACGATGCATGTCTTGCCCACTTCCTCTGCGATTTCATCCAGATCACATTGAGACACGTATTTGCCCTCATCCTCGCTAAGAAGCACTTCTAGATCGCCACCACCGGCACTCATCGCAGCCTCCTTGATCAAACCACAAAGGATCACGGAGTAATCCTTGCCCTGAAAACCTCCCTCCTTGACTTTACGAATCCTTTGCTTGGCATCGTTCATGACTTGAGCTATAAGCTCTTCTTTCACCCTCCACTCCAGCTTCCTAGCTTTTAGCCTTGCATCCGAGATGATCCTCTGTTTTTCTTGTAACGCCTCCCGTTCGCCTTTTTGCACAAGCCACTTTTTCCTTTTCTCTGCCTCCTTTTTAGCATCGCTAAGGATCTCATCGATCTCTGCCTTAGCTCCAGCTAATATCTCCTCTGCCTTTTGCTCTGAGTCCTTTTTGATCCTGGCTATGATCTTGTCGATGCCTGCCATGTCATCATCCAAGCAGTCCTATGCCAGCCAAGATCAAGATTGCTATCAGCAATCCGTAGATCGCTTGCGTCTCTGGCAGCACTGAGAACACCAGGCCTTTTCCAAATATCTCCGGCCTCTCTGCAGTTGCGCCCACCGCGCCTGCTGCTGCAATACCTTGAGCAATCGCTGACATGCCCATGGCTATTCCAGCCCCCATGATCGCAAGTCCTAGTCCAATTTCTACTGGAATCACTTTCTCACCTCCTATGCCGTATTTTTCATAAGTTCAGTATATCTCCTCGTAGCTTTAAATGGTCTGAAGTCTCTCCCACCACCAACATAGAATTTACTGAAGAACTCCACGTAATGTAAACGCAGCGAATGAACGAACGCCCCAATACAATTTAAAATGAAGTTAAACAGATGTCCAAATATGCAGACAAAGATCGCTAGGAAGATCGCCATTGGATGTATCTCTGCGATCATCTTGGTCAGAATGTTCACGGTCATCGCTATGCCGCTTGTAGCCAATATCAGTGCAAGAATACGAACATAGGATAGCCAGTTGCCCAAAAATCCGGTGAGACTGAGTATTCCAAGTGGGCCCTCTTTGAGCATGAGCAAAAGTATTCCAACCCCTGCTCCCACACCAGCAACCACAATCAAAGAAAACGGTAACGTTGTCCACCCAAAGAAATTGAAGAGCAATACGGCAGCACATGGTTGGATGATGAACCATATCATTTGACCGTGCAAAAGGCTATGATAATCCTTTCTTTGCAGATTCTGGTAAGCTGCTACAAGCAGACCGATGTTGAGGTGAGCGATCCCTATCACCAGTGCAATTCGAAGAATTTGTGTTGGATCCTTCAATGGATTTAACAATCTGAAGGGAGGATCTATCCCCAAAAAGGCAGGGGCAAAGTCTCCCAGATAACTTCCTTGCAACACTCCAAACACGATGGTTGATGCACCTATAGCCAATAAAATGACGCTCATGTCATGCAATGATTCGCTGACTTTTCCAGCACCCCTATACAGCAAACATCCGATCATGAGGATGAACAGTCCATAAACAGCGTCACCGAGCATCAGTCCGAAGTAAATAGCCAGAACGGGACCGATGAGAAAGGTCGGATCGATCTCATCATACCTAGGACTGGCATACATCTTCGTCAGAAGCTCAAACGGCCTGAGAAAGCGTGGATTGTCCAATTTTATTGGGACATCATCCGAGACGTCTGGCTCAGTCGTCTGTACGATTGCATGCCCGTTGGTAGTCTCTAGGATCTCTTTTTCAACTTGTTCTGTCCTCCTAGCTTCTACCCAACCCTCTAGCACGAACGTCTCTTCCGTCTCTGCAAAATTAGAACTGATGTCACCTCTCTCCCTCTCTATCGACAATAATTCTTGAGTCGCCTCGACCTCATCCCTCCATCTTCGCGCCGATTCTACGAGCTTTTGTCTCACGTTTTCTCTCTCCTTCTTAGCCCTCACGATCTCCGACTCTATGGCCAATATCGCATCAGACGGCTTACCTTTCGCTTTGGATACGTTTTGTTGTTCGAACCCCAACTTTCGTGCAGATGAGATGACTTCATCCGCATATTCGTTAATCACCGTTATGACCACTGCATTTTCTTCCTTGGAGGACTCTCTAAAATAGATGACACACTCTTTCGTTATTTCATTTGTTTCTATGACCAGTCTATCACACGAGTCTTTGGAGATCAAACCGACAAAAACAGATACAAAACGGCTGGTCCCAACATATGACAAATCGATATCTAAATTCTTCACTTTTTCCACAGATGTCTTTAATTCTTCTAGATCTGATATTTTTTCTTCTAATAGGTGGTATTCCTTCTCTGAAGCAGAAACATCTTCTGTAACGCCTTCTAACAATTTTTCAGCCTTATTGATGAGCTCTTCACCACAAATGTCCTCTACAGATATTTTTTTCTGAGGGGGTGGGGAAAACAATGCCTTAACAAGACCTTCTTTCGCGATAGGATCAACTGTTTGAAAAAGGTTGAGAATGCGACCATAACTCATGATGAGCGAGGTTATTTTTCTTACGATCGGCTCGCCATAACTTCTGGTCAGCAATTGACTCCACTCTGGGCTTCCTATTCTTTCTCCAAAATCAGTTATCTGAACTACACCCAGTTCGTGTAATCTTTTAATCAGATCATACCTATGATCCTTTAAAGTTGCTACTCTCAATTTTTTCATTCTAGACGGCTTGAGCATGCTCACTCACCTAAAATCTTTGCAACCACTAGATTTATTGCTTTGTCCAGATTTGGCATAGCACTATTTTTTAGTTTTTCCACATCTTTTTTTGCACTTGCAATGATTCGAGATGCCTCGGCTTTTGCATCCTTCTCATAGCTCTTTGATAATTCTTTTACTGAAGAGAGAGCAGCTGACTCAGCTTTTTTCATCCTTTCCTTAACCTCCCTCTTTGCGGACTCGATTAGGTCAGCAGATTTAACCTTGGCTTCTTCAATTTTTAACTTCGCCTCTTTTTCCGCATTTTTAATGGCTTTAAGAGAGTCTACGACCATTTGTGTCTCCTCTACGTTCCTTTGTCATCTCCATTGAATAACGCAGCCAAGGATTTAAGCTTTTATGCTTTTTCCACAATTATCGCCTCAGCCATTCCAAACCCCAATATATAACGTCTCAATATTTTTAGACCGTGCTCAAACACCAGGGGAATCACATCCACGTTTCCGGCATTCCAGATTGTATTATAATACTTTTTTATGACGCGATCCAGATACCTCAGCCATCCTTCTGGTTCTGTGAAATACATCATTCCGATTTT
>JASEEV010000031.1 GCA_030019435.1 Methanocellales archaeon
TCTTTAGGGCGGAGTAGTCTTTCAATCCTCATTTTATGAGTCTATCCATTGAAACTCTTCAGAGGCATATCTTTAAAATCGATCCTAGATTCTTTCAATCCTCATTTTATGAGTCTATCCATTGAAACCAGACTTCATTTATTGTAAGGATGAAGATTTCTTAAGCTTTCAATCCTCATTTTATGAGTCTATCCATTGAAACGTCAAGGGGATTACTCCTAGTGTATCTCCGAAGTAATCTTTCAATCCTCATTTTATGAGTCTATCCATTGAAACCGGAAGACACCTTCTTAGACCTCTTTTCAGGGGAAGCCTTTCAATCCTCATTTTATGAGTCTATCCATTGAAACTGAATTTCCAAAGACAATGGAAAGTCTGGGCTTTCTCTTTCAATCCTCATTTTATGAGTCTATCCATTGAAACTTAGGATTCATCAATGCCATCTTTTTTTTGCCATCCCGCTTTCAATCCTCATTTTATGAGTCTATCCATTGAAACAGGTTATATCTGGCTCAAGAGCGATAATCTCTTTACTTTCAATCCTCATTTTATGAGTCTATCCATTGAAACAGAGAAATAGCCAAATTTTTGCTCAATAGCGGTTACGCTTTCAATCCTCATTTTATGAGTCTATCCATTGAAACTCTATTAGCTTTCTTTTGTCAAAGGTCGTATAGAGTCTTTCAATCCTCATTTTATTAGTCTATCCATTGAAACTTAAGAGCAGCAGCTACTGCTGGTCGTGTGATTGCCTTTCAATCCTCATTTTATGAGTCTATCCATTGAAACGAGGGAAAAAGGATTGTGTGGTGCTATCTGTTCATCTTTCAATCCTCATTTTATGAGTCTATCCATTGAAACTGTAAATAGAGAACCAGTTTAAAAAGCAAGCCAGAATCTTTCAATCCTCATTTTATGAGTCTATCCATTGAAACGGGACTGGCAATGGCTCAACTACTTCTTTCGATTTAACTTTCAATCCTCATTTTATGAGTCTATCCATTGAAACGGACCGATAATTTCCCCGCATTTCGAAATGCTTACATCTTTCAATCCTCATTTTATGAGTCTATCCATTGAAACGACGGTCTTGATTGACATAATGTGGAATCGATGACTCTTTCAATCCTCATTTTATGAGTCTATCCATTGAAACGACATCCAGAGGAAGCAAAAGAATGGTGGAAATACATCCTTTCAATCCTCATTTTATGAGTCTATCCATTGAAACTTCATCATCCTGAAAGATTCTCATCCCTCCTCTTAGGCTTTCAATCCTCATTTTATGAGTCTATCCATTGAAACGAAGAGGCAAAGGAGGATATAGGCGAAATCTATGTTCACTTTCAATCCTCATTTTATGAGTCTATCCATTGAAACTGATTTTGGTTAGCCCCAGTACTTTAGCTTTTATGACTTTCAATCCTCATTTTATGAGTCTATCCATTGAAACCATATAGCAATAAATGGGTGCGCCCCTTCTTTGATCTTTCAATCCTCATTTTATGAGTCTATCCATTGAAACCAAAAGTATTCGTTCCATTTGATGCAGAAGTAGCGGAACTTTCAATCCTCATTTTATGAGTCTATCCATTGAAACACATTTTGCAAAGGAAGGATATTTCACGATTTTCTTCTTTCAATCCTCATTTTATGAGTCTATCCATTGAAACGAAATTAGCTTATCATAAAAGCTCTCCAATCCTTTTTCTCTTTCAATCCTCATTTTATGAGTCTATCCATTGAAACTCAGAATGAAATAAATGAGCATCCAATCAATAGAAACTTTCAATCCTCATTTTATGAGTCTATCCATTGAAACAATTAAAATTTGCTATCAAAGCGAAAAGGAATTTCACTTTCAATCCTCATTTTATGAGTCTATCCATTGAAACTCGTTTGAAATAAGGCTGTTCCGTGCTTGCTACTACTTTCAATCCTCATTTTATGAGTCTATCCATTGAAACCAATATGCAACGATACAAAGGGGTTTAGAACGGCAATCTTTCAATCCTCATTTTATGAGTCTATCCATTGAAACATAAGCTTGTCGGCTAAAATCTCTCCCATCGTGTCCCCTTTCAATCCTCATTTTATGAGTCTATCCATTGAAACTGATGAAGAATGCGATCGCCATGTAATACGTGACCGCTTTCAATCCTCATTTTATGAGTCTATCCATTGAAACGGTAAGATCACAACCCATGAATTCATGCTAGCGCCTACTTTCAATCCTCATTTTATGAGTCTATCCATTGAAACAGCGGGTAGATTACGTTCATAAATCGCTCTAAAGCGTTAAAAACTTTCCTTCTATAGTATGTTTTGTGAGCATTGAAAAATCGAGTAGGAGCATATAATGACGTTCACGTCGCCATAAGCACACCCCTGCGAGGGTGTCTAATATTTTTTATCGATTGCAATGCTCAAGAACGGTGAAACTTTCAATCAAAAAATAGCTCTCGTTCACGCTTCCAAATAGGCCATCTCAGACACAATACCTCGCAACCTCACAATATCTACACTTCTTTTCATCCGTCTTCCTTGGAATGTGTTCACTAGCCATTAGACCTCGGAGTTTTTCAAGATCCATCAAAACGAAGTCCTTATCCTCTTTGGATATGTCAACTCTGACATGCTCCTTTTGCTTTGGAAAATACAGGATGCCCTCATTCACATCGCATCCAAATTCTGAGCTCAATAATAGTGCATAGGCAGTTAGTTGCTTCTTCCAGTTTCTATATACCCTGACAAAATTCGTGTATTTGACGTCCACTGGCAGAATAGTTCCGTTCTTCAACTTTAGAACCGTGTCAACCTGACCGATCAGCCCAATCTTTCGGTCCTCAACATATACTTTGTGAAGCACCTCTTCAACTTCATCACGTGGTATGCCGAAAACGTCTTTCCTTTCGGTAACCCTTTTCCTCTCCTTTTCTTGCTCTTTTTTGCCATAGCTCATCTTTTTTCTAGGCGTTGCTGGAACACCCATCACGGTCAAAAAGTACACTTTTCTCGGGCAATAGTAGTATTGTGATAGGTCGAACACGTTGAGTATGGGTTTACCAGCGTTGGTAGAATCCCTCATATGATGTCGTCTCTCCTCTCAAATATTTGGCAACATCTCTTGCCTGCTTTACGATCAAATCGCACCATCTCATTTTATTGGAGCCCACTCGGACATAGTCCTCAAACTTGCCCAAGATCTCTGATAACAGTTTCTTCCTTGCAGAATCCGAGAGCTTGCATAGGCCCTGCTCTAGTGCAAAATCATTCGGTGAGACCATCCTCTTTGTGATCAGTCTGACAACGCTTTTATCGACAAGATGCTGTCTAAACTCTTCCATTAGGTCTAAGACCATGCTAGGACGTCCAGGGCGATCTACGTGTAAGAAGCCACCATATGGGTCCAGACCAGCAAAATGCACTGCCCTCCAAACCTCTCCCCTCAGTATCCCATACCCATAGTTTAGCATGGCGTTCACCGGATCCCTAGCATATCTGCCAGATCTGTCATTAAAACTGAAGTCCTCTGGTATCACGGATGCAAAGCCTCTCCAATAATAGGATGAGCAGATACCTTCAACGCCCATGATTGTTTCCCTTGCATTATCGATTGTTCTGCTTTTTATTTGCTCCAATACAGGGATCTGGGCAGAGATCTCGTTTCTCATTTGTGTCAAGGTCTCAGCAGACTCTGGTTTCGTCTCCTTTCTCCTTTTAGCAAGCGTTCCAAGCACAGCATACTGGTTTCTGAGCTTAGCAAGGGCAATGTTTTTTGATATGCGCACTCCTCGCTTGTCATTGTAGGCATAGTATTGCTCCCTTCTCGTCTTCACCGTGCGCATAGACGGTGAGGATAGGCGGGCTTTCACCTCACCCTTCCAGTCAACGACTAGGAGGTCGACGCCGTTCTCTGCCAAAAGGTTCATGGCATCAAAGCTTATCGAGCCTCTGCCAGTAATCAACACTTGTCTCAGTTTTTCTGCTAGCTCATAGGCTATTATTTTGCCCTTTTCCTTGACCACTATCTGGTTCTCCCTAGTTCCAACGTATTTTCCATACCCATTTACTACTAGGCGATCCATCTAATCCCTGCACTCTTTCCAATAGATACAATCCTCATAACATTTACTTGGGATTCCAGGGTCTTTCCTCTGCGCAACTATCTCCAGCTTCTGATCCCTCTCATCCAGCCACCAGCTCCTCAAATCATCGTTGATGAAAAATAGCTCACGCTTGACGATCAGCCTATCATCCTTAAAGCTCAGGTAGACAGTGCATCCGACGTCAACTGGTATCTCATAGATGCTTTCTATGACGACTGCATATCCTGTTGGATACAGCTTGTGCCATTCCTCCTGCTTATCTGCTATTTTTAGGTCGAACACGATGTTGTGAAGATAGTCATAGCAATCGATACTCAGCAAACCGCTCAGCCCAACGAGTTCGCCGTTGAGCTTGTGTTCTATGAGGAATGGTAACGCGGTTGCCATGGTGTCTCTGTCGGAGGCATATGGCTGCTCGCTCATCTTGTTTGCAAGTGCGGCCTTGCAGTTTGTCAAGGCAAATTCCCATGCCAGAGAGGCATGCTTTTTCATTGGCTCTACCCAGTCCTTGTTGCTGATCTTCGTATAGTTCTCTGCCCACCAGTCCTCGAATGGAACACCTTTTCCCTCGATGAAATCACCCATTACCCTGCCAACGGCAATGTGCAGTCCAATGCCCTGTGAGACGTTGAAGTTGATCTCACCTCTTTTGCCCTGCACCCTGTTCAAGAACACGTCTCTGTTGTTTGGGCAGTACTTCGAGCATGCAAGATACATTGGAATCTTGACGTCATCGTAGTATGGTTTCAGTGGTGCGGAGCTCCAGCTCCATCCTCTGAGCTCTAGGGATATGCCAACCTCTCTGGATGTTGGCAGTAGTTTGTTGACGAGTAGCTTGTGGTCGACATCTGACAGAAAGTACATTTTGTTACCTCTACACGATCTTGATCTCGCTCGCATCCTTGAGTGAGAGCTCTCTGTCCGATATGATCTTGCATAGCCTGTAGCATCTCTCACATAGCGGGATGACGTATATACTATCTGTCTCGCTGGTCGTGTACTGCTTCACTTCTTTTGATAGGAGGATGCGATCATGTGGGTTTAGTTCGCCTGTGAAGCCACTGTACTGGATGCGATGGAGCCCATAGTTTTGCAGATGTTTAGCTAGCTTGGTTCTTGACTTGTCCTCTGAGATGTCGTAGGTTACTAGGGTAAGCATAGGTGATAGTTTATTAGAGGATATATTAGGCTTTGGTATCCAACCGTCAAGTCACTTTACATAGTTTGAAATTTCAAGCCTTGTTCAAAAAGATTTATATGATGATAGCGCTTATGGATTTGTAGTAAAAGTAAGTTGTTTGAAGGGGACTTTGGTGCAGGTAAAATAGTAAGATGTGAATTATTCGAATTATGGATGGTCAAAAATGTATGAACTATACGATCATCAAAAGCCATGCTTGGACCAATGCGGGAAGATTGTGGAGAGTGATACTCTTTGATTGAGAAAGAGTTTATGGAGACAGTTTATCCCAAGCTCGTCGAAAATGGATTTCACACAATCCCAGCTAAGTGGGAAAAACTACCAGAACAATCCAAGCTAGCACACATTCTAAATGGCATCTTTCCTATAATCCAACTCTTTAAGCTCCTCGAAGAAGAAGATCAAAAGTTCCCAGAAGAGTTTAGGCGTAAGGTCATTTGCGCAATAGCCATACACGATGTGCTTAAAGGAATCAAAGAAGACCACACTGATGCTGTGCTTAATGACACAAAAGAGTGGTCCAAGAAACTTTCTTTGAAGGAATTTTGTCCGACATTAGACGAAAGAGATCTAAGAGCAATTGTTGCCGCCCATATGAAGTGGAGTAAACATAAAGGAGCCATATTGATATCCGATATTGATCCAAGAATTCTCGTTTTCGTGAATCTGGCTGATTACCTATCTTCTATGGAGACTCCCGAGGAATTTCCCACAGCTCAGAGAGTCTTGGAGGAAATAAATCCAGGGCTTAGGTTCGCATACCACAAGGTTTCAGAGATTCGTGGTTATGTTACAGGCTTTATTCACATGACTATCAGTGAGATTCTAAAGGACAGATACAATGCCATACCACTTCTCTTCTTTCCTAACGGGATACTGTATATTGGTAAGAAAGAAAAAATCGAAAAAATAAAAGAGGACTTGAAAGATAGTTCGTCTTTTTCCATGGCAATATTTAACACATTTCGAGACAAGGTAACAGTCGAAATACCGAAAGGAATACTTGATGCTTGGATAAACCCAATGCGAAATAGGAACTTCATCATCCCGACCTCTTTTTTGTTCTTCTCTCTCAAAGAAATCCTTGATACAACTAGAAAGGAACGCATAGAATATTGTAAACGTGTGGAAGAAAGGGGATGGCCTACCACCCCTAAAGAACGTTCCGATAGAATTCAAGAAGTTACAAATGGTGAAATAAGCATAGAACTAACCGATGAGGATGAATTACTTGCTCCATATTTCCGAATTCTAACTTCGATCTTGAGTGATGTAGTTGGAGTAAAATCAAGCGAAGCAACCTTTATACTCGCTGGGAGTCTAGGTATACAGTTACCAGAGAATAAAATGAGAAAATATGCTAGGAGGTTAAGGGCAGGAGCAGGCTATGATGATTGTAGAATTTTAGCAAAGTACTATCTTGACCAAGTAGACTTAAGTAGAACTCAGAATTTTGTCGAAATTATAAATGAATTGAATAAAAGATGCAAGGAATTCATTGAACCCTATGAGTCAGAGGAAAACATGCATCATCTGTTTTCTGCTGTAGGTCTTGAATTCATGTGGGATGAAGTAAGTAGTTATGTTCATGAGAATGTTTTAATAGATGGCAAAGGTCTTATCCTATCAGCTGATCAAGAAAGTCGCTTCTCTGATATGAAGAAAGTTGCTCGTGAAGCTTGCTCGATTTGTACAAGGACTACAAAAGGGACAAAACAGTTCATTGATTTCACTAAACTTAGTAGCAAAATCTTTACAAACTGGAGACCGCCTTGGAGAGATAAAGAAGAGCGAAGAATTTGTAGCGTTTGTTACGTAGAATTCCTGCTCCGAAATGTTTTCTTACCCATTGCAGAGCTAAGAAACAAAGATGAACGATGTTATCTGCTCATCTTCTTGTTTCCGCAATACTCATTTACATCTGATCTGTGGGATATCCTCAGTGAGGGAATGCGATCTATATTCGAAGTGCCTATGCAATTCAATTCGTATCAAGCGGCGTCTCATATACTTACAGAAGGCATGTTTAACCCCATGAAATACGAGGATTTTGGATCGGTCTTAACTGTTGGAGACTTTTCTACGGTGTTGATGCCTACATTTTATACACCTGGTTTCTTCTTCCTAGTTTGGAGCGTACCTAAGCCTCCAGAAAGGGCAACCGAGACCGAGAAATGGTTCTTAGCCACATACTTCGCATTTCTTCTCCAGCAAACTCTAGATGTTAAAGTACTAGTGACCCAAAGCGTTTACCCTCACATTCTGCACAGTGGTAAAATTTCTGGGGTTGTTAGATTAGTATCACCACATCATTCCGTTCGAGATGTCTTTAAAGAAGATATAGGCTTGCAACGGATTGAAAAGTTTACAAGCCTAGCTGGAGCAATCTGGTATTCTCATCGTCACATTTGGGATGGACTTCCTGACGATGACCAGGTCGGGCACGTGCTCAAAACTATGACCTCAGTAATATTCCCTGGTTCTACCTTAACAATGAGATACCTTCGTGTGAATAATAAAAATTCGTTATCCCCTAGCAGCAAGAGAGATCGTCTAATGCAAAAAGCATGTGACGTAATAGACAAATGGAGGTGGTAGAATTGGAAGAAAATTGGATTAACGAATTGGTAAATAAAAGCTTGGTTTTCTACCTGCCTTATAGAGGGGCGGAAATTAGTTTCTATGTGAAAGAACGCCCAATAAGAGAGGTTTTTAAAGCTGTTCAAGATGCGCCGCCAATCACTGATGTAGAAAATCTCCGTGAAATGGTCTGTGGAACCGTTTACAAAACTTTTGAGCGCCTTCTCGAAAGAAAAGAATCAGAAAGAGGGGCACGGATTAAACTTCGAGATAAAGAACTATTAACTGCAGTTGAAGACTTCGTTAACTTATTCTGGGACAAAGTCTTTAACGAGATTTGCGAGGGAAGAATAGCTAACGCTAGGCGCTATCAAAATCAGGTCGTAGATGGATATACCTTTAAACTTCTATCAAGGCTTGATAAAGAGTGGGAGGAAGAGCCTAAGTACAAAGAGGAGGTGAATTAAGATGGAAATACTAAAAGAACTTGGTTTGGAGGATAAAGCACGTTACTTCGGTGAGGAGATCCCAAGAGTCCCAGAAGAAAAGTATACAATGATTGTATTACTTCGAGAGACTAAGTCGCACTGCGTTTTCACGACAGAAATTGATGTTCTTAATGTTGCAAGAGTCGAAGCTGGCAAGGAAAATTCGGAAATGATTGACAGAGTAGTGATGTTCAAACGAAAGCAGGTAGCTCCAGAGAGGAGGAGTGGTAAAAGGCTTCTTAGAGAATATGAATTTATGAAGCTTGAGGATTGCTACCTAATGGACAACGTTTGCTGCGAATGTCCGGATTGCCTTTTGTATGGAGGGATAAGGGCGGAGACAAGTCAAAAAGCTAGGATATACTATGATAACGCTTACACAATCCGAGAGTATGATAGAGTCCATGAAAGATTGACTCTTACTGCTATAGACGAAAAAACTGGACGTCCAGGGGCTGCCTTCACAGATGTAGATCACCTAAAACCAAATGTCGTTCTTCCGTGCGTTGTCACCCTTCACAATGTCACCCCAGGAGAATTCGCTTACGTTCTGTTAAACATAATGAGAACCAAGAGATACGGTGCCGAGGTTACTAGGATAGGCTCGGTGGAAAATCATATAGTAGGGCTCATATTTTCAACAGCAGAGTGTATTTCAAACTTGGACTTGACCCAAGCATTGTATGATCGACTCGTAAAGGAAAAAGGGAAACCTCTCAAGGAACTAGCATACAATGATGTAGAAAAGCACATCGACGAGGTCATAAAGCAATTAATCGCCAAAAAACCTGTTAAGGCTGATGTTGTTACCAAAAATGAGACAGAAAAGGTTGTATCCAAGTTTATTGAGAACTACAAAAACGAGGAGAATGTCAAAGGGTTACTCGAGAATCTTATGACTCAAGCAAAGGCTTACGTGAAAAAGTATCAAAGATAGGAAAGACTACAGAGACTTGACAGATTCTCCTACATCATCGATAGTGTGGTGAGAGAAGTAATGATCGATCGAGTGTATAGTGCGACCTTAATTCTCCATGAAGATCTCCTATTTGCCACGCGCGAAATGGGTAGAGTTGTCGAGACTGGACAATACATACACAACTACGCCTTGACATACGCATTTCGCTATGCTAAATCTCCGATTAGAGTGACAGGTAAAGATGCTTCTATACAAACGCCTCAGGAAATGGTTGAAAAATATAAGAAAGACCTAGCTCCGATCAAGGACGTTTATGTCACACCAGCAAAACCTTTGAAGACTTATCTTCTTTTTGTCAGCTATTCTGCTAGAGAGGAGATGATAAGAACCACAAGAGAAAGAGAAGCGTTAACTCGAAAAAACATACCCGAGTTTGGAGTTTGGTTGACAGTAGCCCCCCGTTCAAGCTTTGAATGTTTTATTTTGGCGAAAAAGCCACTCGAAGAGAGGGAGCTCCTACCATATATAAGGTTGGGAAAAACTGCAACAAAAACCGAGGTGTGCTATGAAGAATGCGAATTTAGAGAGGTGAAAATAAAGAAGCCACCTCTATCTGTATATTTCCCTTTAAATCCCATGGATTTACCTATTGAGGCTCTAGATTACGAATTGGAGAGCATGAGACCTTGGCCACTTTACGTCAGATCGTCCTTTGATGCAGAAAGGGCCATCAGGATTGATCGAAAAGGAGGGGAGCCTGTGTTCCTGCCATTAGGTTTACGATACTACGCTGGGAAGAGTCATGCTTAACATCAGGGTGAGTTCAACTCAAGTTCCAGTATTGGATTCTGATGCTTTTCCTTCCAATTATCAACCACTCCCCCATCAACTCCTAACCGAGGAAGTTGTTAGAAATTACTTCGAGGGCAAATCATCAAAAGAGTGGGGATTAGATCTAGACTTTCATAGTTATTTTGAGAAAGGAGCTCCTATAGCAATAATTAACGTAGCCCAAACTGGAGCTGGGAAGACACTGGCAGCATCATCCCCTGTATTCATCCTTGAGGAGGACTCTATATTCTCGTACCCAACTAATGCATTGATTCATGATCAGAGGTCTACATTGATTGCATATGCGGATGCTTTTGCTACTCCTCACGAGATTTGCGAAGTAAACAGGCCGACCTTACTTCAACTAAGAGAAGAATCTCCATTACCATTTCCATCTCAGGGATCTATGTGGGAACACATACTTCGAACATTCAGGAAGAAGATAATCTGTACGAATCCTGACATACTTTACTATTCTGCTATTGACAAATACAAAGGAACTACAGTCGCCCAACTTGTTCTTCAGACTTACCCTATAATAGTCTACGACGAATTTCACCTTGCCACTGCAAAGCAACAATCAGGTATTTTATTAACTATCGCGTTAGCTAAAGCTTTTGAAAAGCCAAAAGTTTTTCTTTTTCTTTCTGCTACGCCTTCACCTATTTTTCGAGAAAAACTAGAAACGATTGGAATACCTACGATTCTAATTCAGGAACTTGAAAAGAAACTTCAGATGAAAAAAGCTGAGTTTAAGCCTCTTAATCTCGTGGGAGAAGTATACTTAGAGATTCACCAATACCCGAATGGAGTATGGTCTGCTGATGAATGGATCTCTGAAAACCTAGACCTAATTAGAGAACATAAGGACAATAATCCCAGTGAAAATATCGTGATCATCTTGGACTCAGTCTATGATGCTAAATATGTGGCAGAGTTCTTGTCAAATCGGTTAGATGTAGAGGTCGGTCAAGTTCACGGTTGGATGAACCCAGCAGAGAGACATAATGAAATCAAGAAAAAAGTCGTGGTAGGATCTTCAGCTATAGAGGTTGGAATTGACTTTCATTGTCATTTCCTCATATTTGAAGCAAAAACGTGGTCTTCTTTCATGCAGCGCCTAGGAAGAGTTGCTAGGAAAATTGAGAAGGGCAGAGCCATTGCAATCGTACCTAAACAAGTCTACAGGAATTTTAAAACTAATGTGGGGGAGAGGGATTTTATTGACAGAGCAGAGCTAATGGAGCTTGTGAAGGCTAGTTTTCGATCTTACGAGGACTTTGAATCATATATGAATACGTACATAGGAGTTGAGGGAAAAATAATCTTTGATCGCTATATAGAGACGCTCACAAGGGATGAGCAATCAAGATATCGTGAAAGGCTCTACCAAGTTTTAACTACTTTGACTCAAAAATCGATAGAAGAAATAGGGGAACTCTACAAAAAGACAGCTCCCTCAGTGAGAGACATTCTACAGACATACAGAGGAACAGAACCTCAGTTCGCCATTTTTGACCATGAGGATGACCAAAAGGGATGGTTTCCATTCAAGTTTTACAGAATGGACTTTGTGTTGAGAAGATGCAATTTCACGCCCATAGAAAAATATGAACTGATGAGATTGTTAGAGAGATACGAAAATGACCCAAGAGCAACAACGTTCAGGCGAGACTTTCAGGAAATGAGTAGCTGGGAGACGATAATCTCACCTATTAAAGTACATTCGACTCTAACCAAACCTAACGTTTACACTTATACTCTACCAGATGAAGAGACGAAAAAAATTATTGAGAAAGTAGGCTCGGTAAGGAGGCTTGGGCTATCAGTCGTAAGAACGAACATAAAGGAGAGTTTCGTTAAGATTTCTAATATACTTCGAGAGCATGACTTCATTGCCCTAGCTATTCAAGGATCACAATACTTTCTATCAGAAGAATATGACTTGCCTCCACTTTTCAGGCTCCATCCTCTCAAAAATTTCAGGCGTGGGCACCCTGCACCTGGAAAATATTCTATAGCTTTTGGACTTGATGCCATCATGCTAGATAGCTTAATAAAAACAGGTAAAATAGATCAATCGGTGTAACTATGCTCCCCGTCTCAAAGATAACCCTCCACCTCCACTTCACAACTCCCGCCAAACTTCCTTACTGGATGGGTTCCGCCTTCAGGGGTGGTTTTGGACAAAATCTCAGGAGAGCGTGCTGCACCAATTTGAACAAGGACTGTCAGGTTTGCGACACTAGAGAGGATTGTCTCTTCTATTACACGCACATGAAGATGAAGGCAGAGAGAGGCTACGCGCCTCCACAGAAGCCGATCATCTTGATTCCACCATTCTTTGGCAAACCAATGGACTTCGAGAAGGATGGGCATCTCGATGTAGAGCTTTTGTTCCTCGGTGATTTCAGGAGATATCTGCCACATGCATTTCTTGGCATGAGCCTCCTTGGGCAGATAGGCATTGGATCTGTCAGGTGTTATGGTCACAATAGGTTTGAGGTCATTGGTGCTACTTGTAATTTCTCTGGAAAGCAAGTGTACGATGGAAAGACGATCAATCTTACCAATTTGAAGTCGATGGATGTTTTGGATGTAGCTGGATATGATGGTAGCTATGCAAAAATTGGCTTCAAAACTCCTTTTACTGGCAGGACGTTTCCTCCAGAGTTCGATGAGCTTTTGGGTTTAATTCGGAACAGGCTGATCAGATTTGTGAACGAATATG
>JASEEV010000032.1 GCA_030019435.1 Methanocellales archaeon
CAACAACAATATCATCTATGAACCATCCCCAGTAGTCGTTGAGTATGCTATCCACTGTGTCGAAATAAAACCTTATCATGATCACATTGTTAACATAGCCTGAGAGATCTATCTTTACCAGGTGCCATGCTCCCATTGTCACGTTATCTTCAGATACCTGCATCAGCTCTTGCCAGTTTGCCCCACCATCTGTAGAAATCTGTACGATCTTCTTGTCCCATGTGGTTCCTTGCTCGGTCTCCCACCATGTATAAAATCGCAGATTCGGACTCGTCATACCTCTCAGATCTATCGGTCCAGAAGTCAGGGTGCCAGAGTTTGCAGTCCCAGTATTATAGGTATTATTTTCTTCTATTCCATACCACCAGCTATGATCAGTATGAGCCTTCTTGGATGTCATGTGCCATAGGCTTGTGTTGCTCCATGACCCTATGACCGTCAGATTGTAAGTTTCAGGAGTTGTGAGATTCCATGCATTTATGGCAACTGTCCATTTTCCAGCATTTGGATTTTCAACGGAAATCTTCTCTGGTTTATCCAAATATGACACTGTGCATTCACCTGTAGTGTTGAACAATACAATATCTAAGTCATTTTCTGCAGATGTCCAGTCCAAGCTCAGATTCAAGTTAGCGACCCCTGCTTGGACATCAAGGGTATAATAGACCCAGTCTCCACATGGGAAATCAGCCTTTGGAGATGTGTATAAATCCTCATCAAGAGTTTCCGTCATGTGTTCGATCGTAATGCCGTCCACTCTTTGCATCACATTGACGGAGATGGGAATCGTTATATTTGTCATCGGCACATTTGTTGTGTTGACGAGTGTGATATTGCCAATATATGTTCCTACTGCCGTAGATGGCACGCTCATCGTTACATCAAAGGGTGCACTGCTCTCATTTAGGATGAACAAGCTTGCTGTGGACAAAGTCATCCAGTCGCCAGCATCATTGCCCTGTGTATCGGTCATGTTTGATTTGGTTATGCTCAAGGTAACGTTTGCTGTCGCATTTTTGTTTATCACTGTGAACGTCTTCGTGTAATCTCCCGCATACACTTTTCCAACATACCATTCATGGTCGACCAAGGTGCCATTTGTCAACGCATCATAAGCATCATAAACATCCAACCTTCCAGCACCTTGCTCTAAAATACCAGATATATCATCTGCAGAGTTTTTCAGTGTTCTTTCTACATCTCCTGGTGTCAGAGTCGAATTTGCTTGTAGCAACAAAGCAACTGCACCAGCCACATGTGGGGCAGACATTGAAGTTCCACTATATACGGCATAATATTCTCCAGCTTCCTCCCAAGTGGCATTTGGTGCAATTATCGCAACTCCAGGTGCTGCCAGATCAACTCCAACCCTTCCGTCTCCAGTTGGTCCTCTTGAGCTGAAGTTTGCTATCGTATCATACATATCAGATGCAGCCACAGCTATAGTAGCATTATATGCAACTGCTGGACTTGCAATCGTGGCTTCACCAGGTCCTTCGTTTCCTGCTGCAACCACTACGACGACCTGACTTGCTGCATTTGCTACCGCCTCAGAGATTGGATCTCTGCCAGTTCCATCTCCTTGCCAACTACCAAGACTCATGCTGAGCACGTCTGCATGATTATTCATCGACCATTCTATGCCAGAGAGGAACCATGAGGTAAGACCAGTACCACTCTGATTCAGCACTTTAGCATTTAGCAAGGATGCCCCGGGTGCAACTCCTCTCACGCCTGAGGTCGTGTTTTTCTCCCCAGCAGCTATACCTGCACAATGCGTTCCATGCCCATGCAGGTCATCAGTGCCCTCACCTGTGTAGTTTACTTCAAGGATAACTTTCCCTCCATCCAAGTCTGGATGACTTTTATCGATGCCTGTATCTAATATCGAGATGTTTATTCCGGTCCCATTGTATCCAATGTCCCATAGCAAAGGTGCACTTATGTTATCATCACCATAATCTGTGGTTGCTGGAGCAACGACTGGCTCTATGAGCTTGATTTCTGCATCCAACCAGACTTTTTCCACGTCTTGGCGGGCGGCAATCTCATCTATCATATTTGCTGGAACTTTTGCAGATATCGCATTGATGATCCAATGCTGTCTTATGTCCTCTGCTTGCGTTTGCTCTAGAGAGGTTACCAATGTCCATTGAGATCTCGCTGCCAACGATTTTGCTCCTTTGACGTGAAATTCCCCAAAAATCTCTCTCGGCTGCTCTTTCAGCACTATTATGATTGGTATCTTCTCACCTGGCTTGGCTTTTATTTCTTCTTCCAAAAGTGAGCCGATCTTTGGATTTAGGTCTTGTGGAGCCAGTTCTTTAAAGTCACCTGAAAATGAGGCGGATGCCGTGCTCATCACAAAAAGGAGGCATATCAATACGGATGCTATCTTCAGCAAGATACCTTTCATGATGGCACCTCAAATAATGAATATTGATGAGATGAGGATATATATCGGTCTGAGTCTATGTTATAGTGAGATAAAATGAAGATGCAAATAATTGCCATCATCTTGTTGATCTCGGTGGTCTTAGCCACTGGCTGCATCAGAACACCTAGAGAAGAAGCCATTTCGATTGCGATGCAAGTTCCAGAGTTCAAACAAGCATCTGAGCAAGGAGACATAGTTTTTCATGAAGAGAACGGAACATGGATCGTCAAAGTCGCCCAAAAGGTGGGGAATGAAAGCGTTGAGAATCCGATCGTCTTCATAGATTCTGAGACGAAAGAAATCGTGAAAGTATATAAAATCTCAGAAATCGAGGCAAAACAAATAGCACTAAACGAATGGTGGAAGGACAAGGTGATGATCCCAGAAAACAGAGCCGTTGCCATTGTAGAGGACAGAGGAGACCACTGGCTGGTGACGATCCAAATCGTAGATATGTTCACAGGTAAGATCATCTCTGAGAATGCAGGAGAATACAGGATAGACAAAATGACAGGAAAAGCAGTTGAGCTATCTTCTGGCTTTTGAGTTCATAAAAAGTAAAAGCCCTTATCGTCTTCTTCTCATCAAGTTCTATTCACACTTCAACAATTCTTTTAGCTGTTCAAATGTCATGTAGCCTGAGTAGATTTTTCCGTCTATGACGAAGGTTGGAATGTATCTAAAATCATGCTCTATTGGACCTACATCCACGTTTATTTTAGTTACATCAACACCCAGTTCCTCTATTTTTGAGATCGTACCCTCACTAGTTACACGCTGACAAGCACCACACCACTCAGCATAATAATATGTCATTTCGGTGATCTCACAGGGACTTGGCTTATATTTTGCCACAAAATAGCCAGCCCCTAGTATTGCCACTATCCCTACAGCCAGTGCGAATGCCATTATATGCTTTTTCTCCATTTTTCACCTCCCAAGTTCATCTGACATTCTATTTAAAATCAACCCAAAGAGCATGGTAACTCCGATTGAAAGCATTACTAAACCACCTATTAACTTCATATATCTAGGATTTTTTCAGAAGATCATTTTTTCAGCCACGGCATCATTGCCCTGAGCTTTTTGCCGACTTTTTCGATTTTGTGTTCCGCCTCCCTCGCCACCAAGGTATTGAAAACAGGACGATTTGCCCTATTTTCATTGATCCATTCCTCTGCGAACTTGCCCTCCTGTATCTCCCTCAAGATTTGCCACATGGCTTCTCTGGACTGAGCATTGATGATTCTTTTTCCTCTAGTTAGACCGCCATATTCCGCTGTATCCGAGACGGAAGCCCACATGGAACACAAGCCGCCTTCATGGATCAAATCTACGATCAGTTTCAGCTCGTGCAACGACTCAAAGTACGCAACCTCGGGCTGATAGCCCGCATCCACCAAGGTCTCAAAGGTTGCTTTTATCAATTCGGTCACGCCGCCGCACAAGTCCACTTGCTCACCGAATAAGTCGGTCTCCGTTTCTTCCCCAAATGTGGTCTCGATGACTCCTGCCCTCGTGCATCCAATCCCCTTCGCATACGCCAATCCCAGCTGCTTTGCCTCTCCAGTAAAATCTTGATGGATCGCAAGCAATCCTGGCACGCCTCTTCCTTCTAGATACATTCTCCTGAGCAAAAATCCTGGGCCCTTCGGTGCAACCATGAACACATCTATGTTAGCAGGTGGAACAATTTGGCGAAAATGAACGTTGAATCCATGCGAAAAGCCGAGTGCATTGCCTTCCTCCAAACCAGGCAAGATGTCATTTTTGTAGACTGTAGGTTGTACACCATCTGGCACCAAGACCTGGATGATGTCCGCTTCTATAGACGCTTCTTTGATGGATGAGATGACGAAGCCGTCCTTTTCTGCCAAATCCCATGATCTCCCCCTTCTGACTCCGATGAGGACATCCAGACCGGAGTCCTTCAGATTCTTTGCCTGGGCACATCCCTGATTTCCATATCCGATGACCGCAATTTTCCTATCCTTCAGCATGTTGAGATCTGCGTCTTTGTCATAGAACATACTATTTCTCCTCCTGTACGCTCTTCAGACCTCTGGTCAATGCGACCTTGCCAGTTCGCACGAGCTCTTTGATTCCAAACTGCTTTAGCAAGGATTCCATGGCATTGACCTTTGCCTCATCGCCGGTAACCTCGATGATCAAAGTCTTAGGGGAAACATCTACGATCCTCGCCCGAAAGATATCGGCGATCTGCATGATTTCTGAACGCATCTTGGGCTCAGCCACCACTTTGATCATCACAAGCTCTCTTTCGACTGATTCCTCCGCCATTAGATCAGAGACCTTGATGACGTCTATGAGTTTGTTCAATTGTTTTGTCACTTGCTCCAAGACTCGATCATCGCCCTCCACGACTATCGTCATTCGTGAGATCTCTGGATTTTCGGTCACTCCCACCGCTAAACTATCGATGTTAAAACCTCTTCTAGAGAACAAGCCTGAAACTCTTGCTAAAACGCCTGGTTTGTTCTCCACCAAGACGGAAAGCGTGTGCTTCATTTTCATCCCTCATAGTCTATAATTTCGTTTATAGCAGCACCTGCTGGCACCATTGGAAACACGTTCTCCTCAGGGGCGATCTTGAAATCGATGACCGCTGGTTTGTCTGAACGAACGGCTTCCTCTATTGCTAGTTTCACTTCACCTGGTTTCGTCACCTCTATGCCGAGAGCGCCGTATGCCTCTGCCAGTTTTGCAAAATCCGGACTTGTGTCCAGATACGTGGCAGCATATCTCTTGCCATAGAACAGTTCCTGCCACTGGCGCACCATTCCCAGGAACTTATTGTTCAGAATTGCTACCTTGACCGGAATGTCATTTATGACCGCAGTAGCGAGCTCCTGACAGGTCATCTGGAAGCTTCCGTCCCCTGCGATATCGATGACCGTCTTATCAGGACAGCCTACCTTGGCGCCTATTGCGGCTGGAAACCCATATCCCATCGTGCCCAGCCCGCCAGACGATATGAATGTTCTTGGCTTTTGACACTTGAAGTACTGCGCTGCCCACATTTGATTTTGCCCAACTTCTGTGGTGATGATGGCATCTGGACAAAGCTCGTAGATCTGCTCGACGACAAATTGTGGCTTAAGCTCCTTACCACTTCTATCATATCGTAGAGGAGACTCCTTTTTCCATTTCTCGATTTTATTGAGCCATTCAGCTCTGGGTCTCTTTCTCAGCCCTTTGATCAGCTCCCTAAGGATGTTTTTCGCATCCCCAACGATCGGTATATCCGCCCCAACATTCTTGCTGATCTCGGCTGGATCGATGTCTATGTGAACGACTTTTGCGTTTGGAGCAAAGGCATCTAGCTTGCCCGTCACCCTGTCATCGAATCTTGCTCCGACTGCTATGATCAGATCGGTTTCCGTCATCGCATAGTTCGCATATTTCGTGCCATGCATGCCAACCATTCCTAACGATAAAGGATGGGTCTCCGAAAATGCCCCCTTGCCCAATAGCGTTGTTGTGACTGGAGCAAGGATCAGCTCCGCTAACGCTCGCAACTCTTCATGGGCGCCAGAGATTATCACTCCTCCCCCGGCGTAGATGATTGGACGCTCTGCATCCATGATCGCCTTGGTAGCTCGTTTGATCTGTAGTGGGTGTCCTCCAATCGTTGGCTTATATCCCCTTAGCTCAAGGGTCTTAGGATACTCAAACTCGATTTTCGTCGTCTGGACGTCCTTCGGTATGTCCACCAGCACAGGACCAGGCCGTCCTGTGGAGGCGACGTAGAACGCCTCTTTGATGATCCTAGGCAAATCACTAGCATCTTTTACAAGGTAATTGATCTTCGTAATGGGAAGTGTGATGCCTGTAATATTTGCCTCTTGAAACGCATCATTGCCTATCATGCTAGTGGGCACTTGACCTGTGAACGCCACTATCGGAACGGAATCCATGTATGCATTGGCGATGCCAGTGACCAGATTCGTCGCACCTGGACCGGAGGTTGCCATACATACACCAGTTCGTCCGGTGGCTCTTGCAAATCCGTCTGCCATATGGGCAGCACATTGTTCATGTCTGACGAGAATATGTCTTATGTTCGAGTCATATAGCTCATCGTATATGGGCAGGATTGCGCCTCCTGGCAATCCAAAGATCACTTCCACGTTTTCTTTGCGCAGGCATTCGACAAATGCCTCCGCCCCGGTAACTTTCCTCGCCATTTTTTCTCACATCAATCGATTGATTCCCTCCAACATGGCCTCTACGGACGCCATGATGATATCCTCTCTTGCACCCCTAGCGGTAACGGTCTTTCCGTCCTTGCTCAGCTTGACCCATACCTCCACCACTGCATCTGTGCCGCCCGTGATCGCCTCTACCCTATATTCATCCAACTCGATGTCTGCTATGTCCGCGATAGCCCTTCGTAAGGCATTGATGGCCGCATCCACAGGTCCGACGCCGATGCCAGATTCGGTTACGTCCTGATCGCCTACTTTCAGCCTAACCGATGCCGTCGGCGTAACTTTGTTTCCAGACACGACCGTCAGTTCGTCCAATTTCACTTTGGCCTCTCGATATATGCCCAAGACCGCCTCCGCAATTGCTTGCAGATCTGCATCCGTCACCCTCTTCCCCTTGTCACCCAACTCCTTGATCCTACGAACGATCTCATCCAGCTGTTCCTTGTTCGCTTTTAGTCCAAATTCCTTTAGCGCCAGATTGACCGAGCTCTTTCCCGCATGCTTACCGAGCACGATCTTTCTGGTTCTGCCAATTGTTTCCGGAGGTATCGGCTCGTATGTATCCGGAGAAGCCAGTATTCCATGTGCATGGATGCCGGACTCATGGGTGAACGCATAATCCCCTATGATCGCTTTGTTCGGCGCGACCAGTACACCAGTCAGTCTGCTCACCAGGCGAGATGTCGTGTACAGGTTTGTGGTGTCTATGCCCGTGTCATAGTTGTACAATGCTTCTAGCGTCATCACAACCTCCTCTAAGGGGGCGTTGCCAGCCCTTTCACCTACTCCACCGACGGTCACATGCACTTGCTTCGCTCCTACCTTGAGCGCTGCAATCGAGTTCGCCGTAGCCAATCCAAAATCATCATGACAATGCACGCTGATCGGTGCATCCAGCTCGACGAGCTTCTTAAATATATCTTCCGTCCGCTCTGGAATCAAGACTCCAACGGTATCGCAGAAGCATAGGCGATCTGCCCCTGCCTCCATCCCCGCCTTATACACAGAAATTAGATAATCAAGATCTGCCCTGGATGCATCCTCTCCGCTCAACTCAACGATCAAACCATGATCTTTTGCGTACTCCGTAACGCTAACAGCCATTTGTTTTACCGCTTCTCTATCCTTCTTCAGCTTTCTCTCGATATGAAGATCCGAGACCGGCACGACCAGATGGACGGAATCTACATCACAACCTAACGCGAGATCGATGTCCTTTTTAAGCACCCTGGCAAAACTACAGATCTCTGCACCTAGACCTTCATTGGCGATCGTTTTGATGGACGCTCGCTCGCCTTCAGAAGTAATGGCGGAGCCAGCCTCGATCACGTGGACCCCTAGGGCATCAAGCTTGCGAGCGATCCACAACTTCTCTTCCGCAGTCAGCGAAACACCGGGCGTTTGTTCTCCATCTCTAAGCGTCGTATCAAAAAACCGTATGTCCTTAAACCCTCTTGTCATTGCACCCCCTTATTCGCTTTAACGCAATATCAAGCTTTGGGTATCAAACAAATAGCGGAGCAAAGACCAACGCCACTATGGACATCAGTTTGATTAAAATGTTCAGCGACGGTCCAGCTGTATCCTTGAAAGGATCGCCCACAGTATCTCCAACGACAGATGACTTGTGCGTCATCGAGCCCTTGCCGCCCAGATTCCCCTTTTCGATGTATTTTTTAGCGTTATCCCATGCCCCTCCTGCGTTAGCCATTGTGATTGCAAGCAAGAACCCCGTACCTATGGCCCCCACCAATAAACCACCCAATGCCTCAGCCCCAAGGGTCAATCCCATGGCGATAGGTGCAATCACAGCCAACGATCCAGGAATTATCATCTCCTTCAGGGCAGCGCTCGTGGTTATGTCAACGCACCTGGCATAATCTGGCTTTGCCTTTCCTTCCATTAAGCCAGGAATTTCCTTGAACTGCCTGCGTACTTCGTTAACGATGTAGAATGCCGTCTTTCCAACTGCCTTCAGGGCAATCGAGGAGAACAAGAACGGTAACATACACCCTACGAACAGGCCGACAATGACCATTGGGTTGAGGGCATCGATGCTTTTTATACCTGCCACTGCGCAATATGCCGAGAACAATGCGAGAGCTGTTAGCGCTGCAGATCCAATGGCAAAACCCTTGCCAATAGCTGCAGTTGTATTTCCAACGGCATCTAACGTCTCTGCTCTTCCCCTAACGACTTTTCCCATAGCTGCCATCTCAGCTATGCCTGCAGCATTATCTGCCACTGGACCATAGGTATCTGTAGCGAGTGTTATTCCCAGTGTGGAGAGCATTCCCACTGCAGCTATGGCTATCCCATACAACCCTGCAAAGTGATGAGCCAACAAGATCGCGACACATATCGCTACGAGAGGTATCAGCGTGCTAAACATGCCAACAGACAAGCCAGCGATGATGTTCGTTCCAGTGCCAGTTTGAGCTGCCACTGCGATGCTTCGCGTAGGTGCATTTTTGTCTGATGTATAATATTCGGTGATTACGCCTATCACAATCCCAGCAACTAAGCCGGCTAACATGGCATAAAATACGCCCATGTTACCTTCTCCTAGGACGATCTTGACTATGAAATAGGTCATGACCGCAACTAAGATAGCGGCAGCAAATGTGCCTTTATTGAGCGCCATGTGCAGGTCTTCACCCTTGGTCCCCACAAAAAACGTTCCCATGATAGATGAGATGATTCCGGCGGCTGCGAGCACAAGTGGAAACACAATGCCCTTTGTTGCGTACACGATGATGCCTATGGCCATTGCCGCAATGATGGAATCGACATAGCTTTCGAACAAATCAGCACCCATGCCAGCTACATCGCCGACGTTATCCCCTACATTGTCTGCAATGACGGCTGGATTGCGAGGATCGTCCTCTGGTATTCCCGCCTCAACTTTTCCAACTAAATCCGCTCCTACGTCAGCTGCCTTGGTATATATCCCTCCCCCTACCCTGGCGAAGAGCGCTATCGAGGATGCTCCGAACCCGAAACCAAAGATTATGCCGGGGTCTTTCCAGATGAAATACAAGATGCTTATGCCCAATAGTCCCAAGCATACAACGGACATTCCCATGACTGCACCGCTGGAGAATGCGATTCTCAGCCCTTTGATTATGTTCTCTTTACATGCATTGGCAGTTCTCGCATTTGACCTGGTGGCAACCCTCATCCCAATGTATCCTGCCAGTGCAGAGCAAACGGCTCCCATGACAAATGTCAGCGCTATTCTTCTATCTATGGCGAGGGCCAAGACCCCTGCAACTATGACGACAAAAATGATCAGCGTTTTATACTCCCTATACAAGAACGCCATAGCCCCTTTTTGGATCGCATGGGAAATTGCCTTCATCTCTGGCGTTCCAGCATCTTGCCTAAGGATGCTTAAGGTCAAAAAGGCGGCAAATATCAGACCTATGATGCTGACGATCGGTGCAAGCAATGCTAATTCCATCTCATCGCCTCAAAAGTTGTTTCCACTTCTCACTACTGGTTTATAATGTTTGCTATCCACGTGGTGACATACTCTCCGCCCTAAAGGGCGGAGCTTCCACAGAATTGCATGAGCGAAG
>JASEEV010000033.1 GCA_030019435.1 Methanocellales archaeon
CTTCGTTGTCAATCTTTCATGGAAGCTCAGCCCTTTAGGGCTGAGAGGATGTCACCAGAGCTGGGCCGTTTTCGCATAACGGTTAAAAGAAGTTCAGATGAAAGCAGATTTTGGACGGAATGAGCGAAAGCGAAATGGGGTCTTTTAACCCTTGTTAGACGACCGAAAGTCCGAATGACCTGAGGCAAAGTTTCCACAGGGAACCGCAGAGTTGATTTCAGTGCCACAATAACATTTAAGTATAACTCTCAATCATCTGTAAATATGATGCAAACAACTATTCCTAAAGAAATCGTAGAAGAATTAAAAACAATTCGAGAGGATTTAGATTACATTAAAAAGCATATGGTAGATGTGGATACTATTTTAACCCCAGAAGAAGAAAAAAGACTTGAAGAAAGTCTAAAAGAATATAAGGAAGGGGGAACAACTCGTTTAGAAGATTTTGAAAAAGAGCTTGGCGGGTAAAATGTTCCAAGTTCAACTAGGTTCGCCTGCCAAACGTTTTCTTAAAAAGGCTCAAAAAGAAGTTTATGATAGAATTGTAAAGAAAATTAAAGAGTTAGCTGTTGATCCTTTCCCTCCCGATGCTAAGAGAGTAGTTGGAAGAAAAGAAAAAGTATTCAGAGTAAGAGTAGGAGATTATAGAGTGCAATACGTAGTATTTTTTAAAGACAGGGCTATTTTAATATCAGATATCGATAAAAGGGAGAGAGCATATTAGTCGCTGTTGTCCGAGTGCGTTAGCACCAGAATTCCGAAGGAATTCTGAGTTTTGATTTGGGCATCTATCTATCGTATATATTCTTCCTGTGACCAACTTTTAAAACCAAGATTTGAAGTTCTTTGTTATCGATGTCCATTATGACTCTATAATCGCCCACCCGCAACCTGTAACCGGGATCCCCGATGAGTTTGGTCACATAAGCTTCTGGCCTTATTCTAATTCTTTCTAATGTTGCGATTATTCGTTCTTGAACATTTCTTTCCATCTTTTTAAGTTGCTTAAGAGCCTTATCTGAAAAAATGATTTCATAACTCATAGTCCCAGTTCTTTCTTAACCTCTGCTAACGTGTGGGACTTGCCGGCTTCTATCTCGGCACGGGCTTGGGCAATCTCTTTTTTTGTTTGCTCATTCAGTTCTTGAGAATCTTCTATCAAATCCCAGATTACTTCCTCATATGTTTCTTTGTCAAAGAATTTCCTTTTAATAAGCTCTTCTTGCAGCTCTTCACTTATTTGAATTGAAGTGACCATGTCACATCACCATAGTATACTATAGTTCATTATAGTATATATGTTTTTCCCTCAGTTAAGCCCAAATCAAAATTTCGTCTAACTACTTATCAACGTACCATCATGTAAAATCGTGACTACAAATACCAGAAGAACCCCATAATCTGAAGAAAAAAGACTGGAGAAGACTTTAATCTGTTCAAGAGTGTCGATGGTGTTAACTTAAGGATTTCTTGAAATGTAAGACAGGTAATCGCATTCTCGCTCCACAAAAACATAAATCTTCTTAGCGATGGAAAGCGGGAATCAGAGAAAAAGTTTTATGTCTGTGTGCACATATATGTGCATAGATTAAGATGACCAAGACCATTTCGCTGTCCGATGAGGCGTATGATCTGCTGAAGAAGATGAAGCTGGGAAAAGAAAGCTTCTCGGACACGATCAAGAAGTTAGCCGAAAGAGGAAAATTGAGCGAGGTTCTAGATTTGTATCCAGAGATAAAGGATGAAGAGTACGAGGAATCAGTCAAGGAGCTGAGAAAGAAAATAGATGCCAGGCTGAAGGATACGATCATATGAAGTGCCTTGACACGACGTACTTTATCGATCTGATCAGAAGACCGCCCGCTATCAGAGATATAACGATGAAGCTAGATGAGGAGGGCGGGTGTGCCACGACCGTTTTCAATGTCTATGAGGCGTTATTTGGGAGTTATGCGATAGACGAGGTCAAAGGCGAAAAGATCAGGGACAAGATAAGCAAAGTTGTCAATAGGTTGGAGGTCTTGGAATTTCGTTATGTGGATGCATTGAAGGCATCTGAGATAGGCGGGATGCTATTAAAAAATGGAAAGATGGTCGGTGCAGATGCCATTACGGCTGCAATCGCAATAAACAATGGCTGTGAGGCGGTTGTTACGAGAAATAAGCAGCATTTTGAGTGGATAAGAGATCTAACCGGCTTGGAAGTTGAGGCATATTAGCCAGCCTTTTGAAATCATTGTTCTGTTTAAGTTTAACAGAACCCCACAGGTATATACTATATCATGACAATAATGATAGGCATGAAACTCGTTCCGGATACCAGCGTCATCATAGATGGTAGGATCACCGCCAAAATAGAGAGCGGTGAGTTTGAGGGCGCCAAAATCCTCATTCCAGAGGCGGTGGTCACAGAGCTTGAGGCACAGGCTAACCAGGGCAGAGAGGTCGGCTTCAGTGGCTTGGAGGAACTCAAGAAATTAAACGAGATGGCAAAAGAAGGTAGGGTCACATTAGAATACACAGGTGAAAGTCCCACGCTTGAGCAGATCAAGCTTGCCTCCAGGGGGGCTATCGATGCCATGATAAGGGCTGTGGCGGTCCAGCACAAAGCCGTGTTCATCACGAGTGACATCGTCCAATCAGAGGTGGCCAGGGCAAAAGGACTGGAGGTTGTCTATCTGTATCCAGAAAGGGAGAAGTTTGCCCCTCTTTCCATCCAGAGTTTCTTCACCGATGACACGATGTTCGTACTTCTAAAGGATAAGGTTCTCCCAATGGCAAAGAGAGGCACGGTGGGAAAGATGCGATTGGTCAAGATACGAGATCAACCTTGTTCTGAGAAGGAACTGCGTGACATCTCGCATGAGATCATAGAGAGAGCTAAGCGTGATCCGGAGGGCTTTATCGAGTTTGATAAGAAAGGAGCGACCATCGTCCAGCTTGGATCTATGAGGATCGCGATAGCCCGTCCTCCTTTCTCAGACGGCATTGAAATAACAGCAGTACGACCAATCGCAAACGTCACGCTGGATGACTATCGATTTTGTGATGAGTTAAAAGCAAGATTGGTTGAGAAGCAAAGAGGAATCATCGTTGCTGGACCCCCTGGTGCAGGAAAGTCCACTTTTGCCGCTTGTGTGGCAGAGTTTCTGCAAAAGAGCGGATATGTCGTAAAAACGATGGAATCGCCCAGGGATCTTCAGGTACCAGATGAGATCACGCAGTATGCTCCTCTGGAACACAACATGGCTGCTACGGCAGATATACTTCTTCTGGTCAGACCGGACTATACGATCTATGATGAGTTGCGCAAGACCTCTGATTTTCGTGTATTTGCGGACATGCGATTAGCCGGCGTGGGAATGGTCGGTGTAGTCCACTCTACTAGGGCAATAGACGCCCTCCAACGCCTAATAGGAAGGGTAGAGTTGGGAGTCATCCCACAGATCGTTGACACGGTTGTGTTCATCGATATGGGACAAATAACAAAGGTATATGACGTGCTGTTCACCGTGAAGGTGCCACATGGAATGATCGAGGAGGGTCTATCGCGTCCGGTCATAGATGTGGTGAACTTTGAGTCAGGACGGACGGAATATGAGATATACTCCTATGGGGACCAAGTTGTGGTCATGCCCGTCGAGACGCCAAGCAGACCAGCATGGTCTCTGGCAGAAAAGGAGATTCATAAAGTGATTGGCAAGTATGCACGTGGGCGCATAGATGTGGTGATGATCTCGGACGGAAAAGCCATCGTCTATCTTGATAAGCGGGATATCCCCAGGGTCTTAGGCAAAGGTGGTAAGACCATCGATCGAATCGAGAGTGTGCTCGGAATCAGCATAGACGTTTGCGAAAAGGGGTAAAACATGGGACAAATCATCCTTGATCTTGCGGAGGATTTGGAACGAAGAATAGAACGATTGGTTGAGAAAGGCGAATATGCGTCCAAGGAAGAGGCGATCAATGACTTGATCAGGTTAGGGCTCAGCGTGAAGGGCAGGAGGCCATCCATCATCCCACCAAAAGTTCCGCCCAAAGAGCCTCTGAGACCCACTCCACCAGAGCGTTGGCCAGAGCATTTTCAATGAAATATCCCAGGTTTGTGACACCAGATACGGAGCCTTTCGATCCCATCGCACTAACAAGGGAGACGGAAAAGATCGTTTGTGTTGGGAGCAAAAGGAAGTACACGAATTTTTATGCTACGGGAGTTTATGGTGGCATCGCTACAGCTTACAGCTGCGGTTGCTGCCTGCGCTGTACGTTCTGCTGGGTTGACTGGAGCAGGGATTTTCCAGAAAAATTTGGTGCTTTTTACTCTCCAGAAGAGGTTTTTGAAAGACTTGCTAACGTGGCGCATAGCTATGGGACTTCCAAACTGAGAATATCTGGGGCAGAGCCCACTCTGGGGAAAGAACACCTTTTGTCATTGCTAGAGCACGTTGAAAACTCCCCTTTCAAGCTGTTCATCTTGGAAACCAACGGAATCCTCTTTGGAGTGGATGAGGATTACGTCGCAAAGGTTGCAAGATTCACAAAGCCTCATGTCAGGATCTCTCTAAAAGCAGGCACGCCAGAGGATTTCACGAGAAAGACTGGCGCTATAGAGGAGAGCTTTGAACTTCCTTTTATAGCAATCGAAAATCTTCTGAAATACGATGTGAGTTTCCATGTGGCAGCTATGACCGATCATAGAATCATGTCTTCTGCGGAACGAGCTAGCCTTGTAAAGAGGTTAGCTGGAATCGACTCGCGATTGGTGACCAACCTGGAGGAGGAAGTTGTAGATCCGTATCCAACGACTTTAAAAAGGCTGGAATACGCTGGCATGAAGCTCAAGTGGCCTTTAAGATAACGGCTCTCAACGTATAACGATGATTTGGCATACCTAAATTCCCTCCTTCAGCCTCTTATTCCGCTCATTACTCTGACATACTCTAGCGACTTCCTCTGCTGGTCGAATTTAACATTACCCCTTACACCGTGTTCTATGAGGACTTCTAGCATCTCCCTTGGGGTTATTCCGCAGATATCGGCGGCTTCTCGAAGGGTCGACTCCCCATTTTTATATAGTAAGACGGCGTATTCCCTTAGACCCAGAGAGAGTAGTTGCCTGATCGCTGTGGATTCGTCCACCTTCTCCCGTTGCGATCGATATTTCACTCCTTTTATTAATTCTTCTGTCAACCTCGTTGTTTTTGAGACAGTGGTCATTGTTTACCCACCTCCTATTTCAGCAATGGAAAGTTCAAATTCCTCGTCGCTCACTAGCCACTTGAATCGATGGAGGATTTCCAGTGCTTCTTTTTTCTTTAGCAAGTTTAGATGGTACAGGAGAACGATCAATGAGCATGGGGTTAGGGTCTTGACATTCACTACGTCCAATAGCTCTAAAAATTTCTGATCGTCACTCGAGACGACGTCAAACTTGGTTTGCTTGCATAGGCGATATATGTCTTGCTCCCCACCCTTTAGCCGCAAACTTTTGATCTCGTTCTCAGTGATATTATCCTTTTGTGTATTTACTACCTCTATTTTCTTATCTTGGATGTCCCTCTCGACTATGATTGCATCTGGATATCCTTTGTCCTTGCCGTCGTCAACTACCTCTTTCTTGACTAGCGGGGGTATTAGGATTCTCAGATTGTCAACTATCGCATCCTTTGCTCCTACTTTTGTAATCTTAACTAGACTATCAGAATCCAGGATAACGTTAAGAGGTGTCATACAATATAATTCATGTATTACATATTTAAAACCAGCGGCTTTGGAAAATCAAAGCCAAGCCATCCTAAAACACAGGCTTCTCGTGTTCCTCCTTGTAGGGTTTGACGTCGATTCGTGTCTCTCTCTCCATTTCCAGCCAAATTCATTGGGAAACTTTATCTTAAATCGACCTAAAATCCTTTCTGACACTTTCGATGGATTCCCCGATGACCTCTATTTTTTCAAGATCTCCTGTGCCCAACCCCTCTTCCTGTGCTAACATGATGTGCCTCACCTTGTTTGGGGAAATCCCCATCACCATGGCACCGACAGCGTCAACAGCCACAGGATCTTTGCCAGCTATAACCAAGTTCATCTCTATAGGCGTTCCACCCAATTCTCCTCCCGCACATCCGATCGTACCATCGATGACAGATAAGCTTGGCTTGATCACTTTGGCAAGATCGACGATCTTCTCATCCAAGTGATCATGCACGATTCCCTTTGGGACGATCGCGCCTATCATATTTTTCAAGCTCAAGGTTACCCCTGCCATGCTATGGAGTTTTAACTTGGGAACGCTGACGATGCAGCTCTCTATCGCTGTCTTCGCTATCTGCGCTCTTTTCAGAGCCAGGGGGTTTGGAACTGCTATATTGAGCAATTCATCCTTGTTCAGGTCGATCAGTTTTACCCCATAGCGGGATGCAAGCCCTGTGACCCCTGCCATCTCAAAAGCTTCAAAGGTATCTGAGAAACCGCTTCCCTCGCCGATGATCATCTCTGCATCATACTGCTGAACGAACTTTATAACGCCCTCGATGACTCTTATGTCCGTCGTCACTCCACTCGATGGAGGTTTTGCAAGAATGTAGTTTGGCTTTATCAAAATCTTATCGCTTCTTGAGATTATCTCTCCAGCACGTATCATTTCTAGGGCGTTCTTGGTCGCAGTCACAGGTTCCTTGCTCCTGACTATCGCCACCCTGACCATAACACCTAGATGTATCCCATGTATAGACCTTCTCTGGAGAGCAGTTTATTGAGGCTTGCTGTTAGGTTTGACTCTAGCTCTCTCTGCTTGCTCGAAATGATCTCCCTTAGCTGGTCAGTGGATTCTGGGGAATATTTTCCGATTCCCATGGCGATTATTGCGATATCCTTCGTCTGCGGATATATCTCTGCAAATGGAAGAGGATCACCAGTATCCATGATTCTTTTGATCTTTTTGCTCGTGTCACTCACCATCGTGCCCACCCCAACAGGCTGGTATGGATTCTTCAGCTCTGTTTTCATCTGCCATAGAAACTTAGAGCTTGAGATATACGTATCATAATGCCCTCGTGGGTCTTTTCCTCTCAAGACTCGCCATCCTTTTGGCTCTCTATCATAGTGTTCTTTTATTTCCCTAATTATCTCTTCAACTGGTTTTATGGTCATCTCAACGCCCTTTTATACTTCTTCATTTTCATTCCAGTTGCAAAAAACTTTCCGCTTATGTGACATAGCGGGCTTGCTTTTTCTACATCGATCACTTCGCTCCAGAGTTCATCTTTGACCTCCGCCTCCAGAACCCTGCCGACGATCCATATGTGATCTCCCTTCTCTGCAAAACTTTCCAGCTTGCACTCTACCCACGCGCTTGCCTCTTTGATTCTTGGCGGCCTTACCTTTTTTGATCTTTCTTCTGTTAGTCCAGCCTTTTCGATCTCGCTGACCTCGTAGGGAAACTTTTGCTCAAGAACGTGCATGAGTGGACCGAAGTCCTTTCCAACGATGTTGACCACGAACTCCTCGTTTTCTTTGATGTTCCGCCACGTATGGTGCTCTGGCGAGCAGGAAAAACCATATAATGGGGGGTCGAAGCTTATGGGGGAGCTAAAGCTGAACGGTGCCGCATTCGAGATGCCTTTTTCAGAGGTCGTGGAGACCACTACTACAGGTCTGACCAATAACTTGTAGTAGTCAGCTCTTCTTAGTTTCATTTATCCCTAGTAGATCTCCTCGCGTGGATGGGTGACGACTCCTTTCGATGTGATGTCTAAGGGATGGGTCTTATTACTGTGCTCAGATCCCCGCATTTTAAGGACCTCTATGCTGTGAACACGTACCGCCCCAGTCTTTTTGTAGTGCACGACGATGACCCCGTCAGTCATGAAGCCTTCCACGCCAAATCTACTTATTTTGTCCTCATCGACGATCTCGCAAGTTAGCAATGATGTCAAGCCTATGATCTTTAGCGTACTGCTCAGTCTGAGTAGCTCTACCCTTATTTTAGCTGGATCTTGAAGGTAAAAGCCAATGGAAGTCGTAGAGTCTATTACCGCTCTTTTAGCATCGATCCTCTCTTGCGCTGTAATAACCTGGTCTATCATGGAACGCGTATCAAATGGTCTGATATCCACATACTTTTCTTGAGAGGGAATGCCCAACTTGGCGGCGCATGCATCTATTATGATCAGCTTATTCTCATCTTCCAACGCTTTCAAATCCCATCCAAAATTTAGCGCGTTTTCCCGAACTTGTCTTGGATGCTCCTCTGTGGTTATCAGAATCCCACTCTCATCGTATTTAGTGGCTCCGTTGTAAAGAAATTGCAGTGCAAAGATGCTCTTGCCAGAACCAGTGATTCCAGAGAGCAGATAACTTTTGTTTCTGACAAGTCCCCCCCCACACAATTCATCCAATCCCTCTATACCAGTAGGCATTCTTTTTGGATCATCCATGTTTACGTCCTCCATCCTAAGATACAGCATAGTGTTTTGTCATTTGTTACTTAAATATTTATTGACCCACACATATAAGTATATGGATTGAACAGGGCGTGTGGCCTAGCCAGGATAGGGCGGCAGCCTCCTAACCGAAGGGGCATGCCCCACGGAAATCGAAGATTTCCTGGGTCCAGAAACCTAAAGGTTTCTGTCCTGCTCCATTTCGAAGGAAATGCGAGCTGTTCCATTCCCCGAAGGGAATGCGAACACTCACATTTCT
>JASEEV010000034.1 GCA_030019435.1 Methanocellales archaeon
GATAACTGGCATTGCTCTAAACCCGCTTCAACTGACGCTCATACATCTCGACCACTTCTTGGACGGTCGTCGCATCCTCTGGACTCTTGTCATCCCTCCATGTTCCTGTGAACCTGGGAAATCGGATGGCCAGCCCAGAGCCCTCTCTGATCGCATCCAGCCCACATGTATGGATGGGGCTGAGCGTGATCTCCGCACCAAGGACCTCGAGAACAAAACTTGGGGTGAGCCAGTAGTCTGGCTTCAGCTCCGAGCGGACCCTTGGATGGGTATGCTCGATCAGATACTCCTTGAAGAGCGTGGGCAGCTTGGCCAACGTTTCATCATCAAAACCCGCACCCAGCTTGCAGACCGTCTTGAACACATCCTCATCAGGGTCATATGCCGCCATGAGGAGGGCTCCATAGGTCCCAGTCCTCCTCCCCCTTCCAGCGAATGCCCCTACTGCAACTAGGTCGATGGTGTCGATCATCTCTGACTTGTAGTCCCGCTTGTATTTGATCCACTGCCAGCCTCTGGCCCCAGCCCGATATCTTGAATCAGCTCCTATGGACTTCGCCAATAGCCCCTCGCATCCATCCCCGATCGCCTTCTCAAAGAAAGACCCAAACACCCTTGGATCATCCGTGACGACCAAATCAGAGATCTTCACCCTTGCCGACTCTTCCACGATCTCTTTCAAGCGTTCTCTTCTATTCAGAAGGTCCTCCCCCGTCAGGTCTTCACCATCCACGTACAAGCAGTCGAATAGGAAGAGGATGACTGGGAACTCCTCCACCGCCTCCCGGACGCCGTGTTTTCTGCCTCTCCTGTGGGATATCTGCTGGAAGGGCAGCATCTCGCCCGTCTCAACGTTCACGGGGACACATTCCCCCTCAACTATCGCCTCCTTTGCTCTGATCGATTTCAGCAGGGCATCGCACACATCTGGGAATTGCCCAGTGATGTTCTCCAGCCTCCTCGAGAACAGCGTTATCTCACTCGAGACGTGGGCTTGGACCCTCAGCCCATCGTATTTGTACTCTGCGGCGCACCTGCCACCGGTCTTCTCTATTATCTCCTCTATCGATGTAAGGCGTTCGGCCAGCATCGGCCTTATCGGCTTTCCTACGGTGATCTTGAAGTCCTTGATCGCCCCTAGGCCGTGTTTCGCCAGCATTCCTGCAACCATGCCCAGGTCTGAGGAGAGGTTGTATGCCCTCTCGATCTCGCTTCTCGCCTCTTTTGCGTCGGCAAAGGCAATTGCCAGTGCGTCAAGTATCGTCATGTCGGCTACGCCGAGCCTCAGCTTTCCGGTCACTGCCTTCATCACGTATTTCGCCTCATCTGGTGATGCGTTGCCCAGGAGATCTGCCAGCAGTTTCACCTTCAGGTACTGCGAGCCAGGACCTGTTGCCCTGGCGATCTTCTCAAGGTTACCGTAGACCTTTTCCACTGTCAGCGGCTCTCTGAAGAGCGTCACCTGCTTTCTCTCCTTCAAAACCTCGGCAGCGGTCAGGCCCAGATCGCCGCTTCTCTTCCACTCTGACTCTATCTTGCTCTCAGAATATCCTGAGGAGAGCGATAGCGACCTGATTGCGAGTTTCTCATCCATCCCCATCTCGATCCCGACGAAGTCTGGGTAGAGCTTTCCCTGGGAGAGGTACACCACTCTATCGATCAAGTCGGGTGGGGTCTCTCTGAACAGCTCCACCAGGTGGCCGGTCATCTCAAGTCGCTTCGTGGTGGCATCGATATTCTCATAGGCTCCAACGAGCCTGGCGTATTCCATGCTACTCACCTAGAAATGCCCTGAACAGTTTTCCGCCATCTACGGGCGTGAGGTCAAACTCATTCCCCCGCTCCCTGTATCTTTCTATCACATTCTCCATCTCTGCTTGATCTGTGCTGAAGCCTGCGATCTCCTCTGGCTGCACAGGCACCGAGACGAGACCAGTTTTGTAATGCAGGCTGTATGGGGCTCTCACGTCGCCGAAGGGCTTCATCGTGGATGGATCGAGCAGGACCTTGTCCTCTCTCTCCTCCTTGTGCGAGACGTCGCTCGTCGTAACGGACCTGTCAAGCTTCTCAGCGACCTTGGACTCTAAGAACCTGACCAGGTCTGAGTAAAACGTGAAATAATCCATTTTTCTCCTCGTTTTGCCGGCAAGCTCCAAGGGCACGTATTCCCTTGGTAGCTCATGATCCTCGAAGCTGGACCACACCTGGAACCCCCTGCTGCCGCTGAACTTGATAGCTGGCTTTATTCCAATATCCCGAAAAACATCCACAAGGCTTAATGTTACCTCCTTCGTGACATCAAAGCCTACCTTCTTCCCAGCATCTAGGTCCACGACAAACCAATCGGGCCTGTCAGCACCGATCTTGTGAACGTAGGGGACTATGTCAACGCCATGCATGTCAACCCAGTGAAGAAGCCCGCCGATGCTTTTGATCGTAATGTAGTTCGGCCCCCTTTTTCTCTGGAGCCAGGCTCTGTCCGTGTAGACCCTAAACAACGACACATATCTGTCTTTCAAGAAGTCGACAATGGTGGGGGCAACGATGGGATAATACTGCCTGGCCTTGTACACGAGGAGATAGCTCTGGTTTAGCCCCCTCAGCCCTCTAACCCTATCCGCAAAGACCTCCTTACCCTCATCGGTGATCACATACGTCCCATCTTTTTCTCTCACAAGACCTTGGGCGATAAGGGCTCCTATGACCCGCGATAGCTCGTCTCCCACAAACATTCTTCCCAAGTCCCTCTCCAACCTCTCCTCTATATGACCTGTATCCACGAACTTGCCCTTATGCTTGATCGCAAGCATGAGCAATATGTGATCATCAACAGTCGCTTCCATACTCTCCACCACGATCTCTCATCTATAGAAATCTCGATTGCATCGCCTCGAAACTGTCAAATAATTATTTCCCCTCATTCTCTATATACATTGTCAAGATATTGCCCGCCACTAGTAAGAGGGACCAGCCAACCCTTTTGTTATGGGGGAAAAGGCGATCAAAACCAACCGTTGACGCTTATTTTCCTATAAACCTTACTCGACCACACTTTCTACACTTCTTGTATCTCACACCACGCTTCGTTTTGAACGTTCTCCAGCCTAGCTTTCCTCCACAAAGCTGACATCTCACTTTCATATCTTATCACATATCCAGATATTTTGCACCGTAATACCTCTTTAATACTCGTTTTTGTCTCCCTTTTTCCTTTGCCTTCGCACATCTTTAGGTTTTACTACAATTCACACATGGATCTCCATCTTTTCCTTCCTCTTTTCCTCCTCATCCACCTTTTTCATGTAGCCCAGGGCAAATCGAATGTAGTCTTCGATAGCCCTTCTGTCGTATGGATCGCCCAGCATTCGCTCAAGATCCTCGCACTCGCTGGCCCCTATTATGGTGAACTCACGTATCACGCTCCTGTACAGGTCCTCCCTTATCTTTCTCCCAATCTTGATGTCCATCTCCTCTAAGAGACGCTCAAAGACCTCCATCGACATCTGATATCCTCCTTTCCTTCTATATTGCTACCGCTGTTGCAATGCCCGCAACATACTTTTTCACGTTTCAAAAGATCTTAAGTTAGCACTACCGAGGTACGTATTTTATCTTTTCCTTGCCACACCTTACACAACGATGCCTTTCTTCTCGAACATTGGAACCATATGAGATCACTCCGCCCCGTCCTTGTCCACTTATGCAGGCCCAATATGCAAAGGATGCTCATCCTGCATTTATGTACGATGACTTCCGGTGGCTTATACTCTGTTGCCATAGTTCTCCCCTACCCTTCATTTTCTCTCGAGTTATATGGTAGCGACTTTTCTCTCAAAGCTCACAGCTCTTGCACGATCCAGAAAGCATGCTCCTGACAGGGTTCGAATCCTAGCATGTCGTCTCACGGCATTCCAGCTGAATAGGTATAGATCTCACCTTTTCGTAGGACCACAACCTTGGTCTCTGGAGCCAGCTCTCCCACTTTGCTCTCGAACTCCTCGAATCCCCTCTTCGCGTGATGAGGGATTGCAACCTTTGGTCTTATCAGTTGCACTGCTCTTGCTCCAGCGTCTGGAGAAGTGCTAGGAGCAATCCCTATTGGAACGATCGCAACATCTGGTTTGTACTTCTCTCCGATCTCTCTCATACCATCAAAGGTCTGACTATCTATGGCGTGATAGATCACGCTATTGCCAAGCTCTAAAACAAATGTCAGTGGCATTTCCCCAGGATGGACGGATTTTTCAGCGAATATCCTGATTCCATCCTCCTGAATAACATCGCCTACACCTATGCTTTTGGCACCCTCAATTCTCACTTCTTTGGAAGCGATGATCACCGTCTCCTTTTGACGTAGCGTCTCCACCACTCTAGCATCGTAATGGTCGAAGTGTGAGTGTGAGATCAGTATCATATCTGGTCTTGGCCCCTTAACGATGTCCACAGGATCGATCACTATCGTCTTTTCATGTGTCTTTATCGCGGTTCCAGAGTAGTCGTTGAACCACATCAATGAGAACGTGTTCTCTGCCACGGCAAGCTCATTGAATTCATCAAAACCTATTTTCTTCTTGAACATTGGAGCCCCATTGATTGTTCTAGGTTGTGATATAAAAAAGTTGGGAATATCACCCATACTTATCAGTAAATATTATTTCCTCGAGCTTCTTGATGCATTCATTCTACGCTTTGGGCTTACCGCTCCTTTCTCTCAGCTTCCCCTTTGTAGATGATGTCTTTTAGTTTTCTTTTCCCTTTCATCACATCATCCAGTGGGTCTCTTATCGGAGCAATGTCCTCCACAGCTTTTTCCTCATGCTGTTCTCTCAGCTTTTTGCGAAGGTCTTCTGTCATTATTTACCTCGTCCCTGCTGTTTGCACTCACCCTTTCTTCTTCACTTTTTTGTGGCCCTCTCACTCAGAACATCCAAAACTTTAGGGGATTGCTTTCCGTAGAACTCAGCACACTTTGAACAGAGATCAAGCTCATACAGAACAACGCCTCCGATCTGGGCGATTACTTTAGTTATCTCTAATTCCTCTCCACACCAGTCACAGAACGGTATGTGTTCAACCACGACAAAATCCTTCACTTCGCCCGTTTCTGGGTCTTGCATTCTCGTGATATAGCCCATTTTTAACCTCCTTTCATTTTATCCGCTCATCTATCTCTCCTCTGTTTCTTCCTTCTTCATCCAAGTCGGCTTCTTATAAACCCATTCTCTTCCTTTTGGTGTATTCTCATAGAGTCTTTCTCTAGTTCTCCTCAACCTTTCCTTTTCCTTTTCAGTGTGCCATGGCTGAACTTTAAGCCAAGGCTTCTCTCTGAGCTTTACTTCTTGATTTCGAGAAGGCCAGGAAGTTGTTATGTGATCCAAGTAGCCCATTTTTTCACCTCCCATCCTTTTTAACACGTACCACTTCAACTTTATTAAAATCAGCGGCTAACCAATGACTGGCTCAATCTCCTCTAGGTTCACAGTCCCCTATACGATCCAAAAAGACGCACAGCAGCCAGGGATGGATGCAAAGGGCGTACTTGATGGTCTTTCGCAGGGTGTGGCTTTTTTCAAATGTGCACTCTTCTGTGTGCAGCTAGACCTCCCATGCTTTTTGCTTTAAAACCACAAATGTCACAAGCATATGGTTCTTCTGCTTCTAGTTTTACCTCTTCTTCTCGTGGTTTTACTTCCTCCACTTTTGCCTTTTCCTTAGAGGGTACTTTAACAGCTTTTTTGAGTTCCCACCAGTGCTTTAGTCCTCGTTGTTTGGCTACTTCATCCAATTTTCTCATCATTTTCGCATTATGATAGGGGCTAATTCCTCTATTAGGTCTTATGTTCACCATTTTTCACCTCCCATGCATGTACCACCTCAAGCTTATTAAAATAATGTTATCCGACGACTGGCTCAATTTCCTCTAGGCTCATGACCCACTTATCAATCTTCTCATCAAACTCCCAGATCACCCTATAATACTTCTCTTCGGGATCCAAGTTCAATAGGACTATGTGTGGTACTGTCGTGGCGAAGCTCATCTTTCCCCTCTTCCATAATTTAGTTCTGAACTTCATGTTTGCATTACCGCGTGTATTATCTAGTGTATTTGGTATATAAATAAATCTTAATCTGAGTGGGGAAAAAGACGTACAAACTCGTTTATCCGTCTTTCATGCTTCGGATAGGTACGCTCTCAAGTCTTTTGTGACAATTATGTGCTCACGTTGTACCGCATCCCTCAACATGTCTAACTCAGCTTTTTCAAACTCGTTTATTGGTGTCGCTGTCTTTTCTGATGTCGAATTCATGTCCAGTAACTTGACGTACAGCTTGTCCGTGGGATTTGGTGTGTGCCCTACTTGTTCTCTGATGAATGGATCCATCCAGTCCTCTGCCAAGAGGATTTTTTTGGTTTTGGTTCCTTCAATCACCAACTGTGGCTTGTTTTGTATCATCTCGAGTGCCAAATTATAGTAAGTACCTCCATGATCTTAAAAAATGGGATTATGTGCGCGAGTACAAACGTGGCGAGGTTGTGTGTCTAACAAGTTTTGGATGGAGATATCTTGCTGATAAACACCCCGAAATCTATAAAAGGCACCGATCGATGTGATCGTCCCTATAGCTCTAGAGTTATCTGAAAGATTCCTCAACCTCTTTCTTCAGCTCTACCTCGTGATACTCGCACTCTGCGCATATCCATTCATCGAGAATGAACTCCAGGTTTGCGCCACAATTTGGACATTTTCTCTTCATAGATCCTCACACGTCGATGAGTACCTGGGCAGTCCACTTTCCATCGCTCTGCTTGATCTCCATGCCGTGATACGTGCAAGCCTTTACATCTATCTTTGGCTTGTGCTTTGCTTGATCGATCGGCTCGCCGGAGATTTTTGCGCTAAGTTTCATCTGGTCTTCATCTATCCGAACGTCAAATCGGGAGAACGCGAGACTCTCAGCATCGACGTAGAACAGAAGCCCGTTGAGCCACTCGAACATCAATGATTTTAAATCCTCACCTTTGACCTCGATCTCTTTCACGATTTTTTGTTCAACATTCCTCGTTTCGAGCATGATCTCAAACATCGCAAGGGCGGCATTGGCAAAAGCCTCCTCTAGGGTCCTTCCATAAGCTTTGAAACAGACATCTGCCGTCGCAAACCCCAGAAACTCAAATTTTTTCATGCTGACGTCTCATTTGTCACTTAATTAATAATAGTTATCGGAACACCTTCAGTACACTTTCATAACGTCCATGCTCACTGATGATGATCGATCTAGGATCCTGTATAGCTTTTTTCTCGTCTAAAAACATCTGTAACCCAAACTATCTTTCCCTCTATGGAATAGATTGCTCTATAATCGCCCATCCTAAGTCTGAAAAGGTCCTGTCTTCCTTTTGTGCCCCTTAGCTTCTTGATATCGACTTTAGGACGGCTACGAAAGGGGTCTTCCTCAAGAAGAGATAAGGCATTTTTTATTCGTCGTTGAGTTTTTGAGTCCAATCTCTGGATAAACTTCGCTGCCTCAGGATGTACTCTTACTTCGAACACCATCAGATCTCATCCAGAGGAATGAACTTATCTTTCTCTTCAAGGCGCCTGTACTGACGCTCCATAAATTCCTCGTACTCAACCTGCTCCATCAGACGATTGATTATGTCGTCGTAGGTCTCTCCCTTTAGCCCAAATGTCTTCAGCCTATCCCGAGTCTCTTTATCGACTGGTATGGTAGTTACTCCGGTCATATTATAACCTCACATAATAATTATTAATGCTATAAGTATTTATAATCTTCTCTGATGCTCGCAACTTTGCCCGCAAAGTGAGTTTTTTTGTACAGGGAACTGAAAGCTAAGCGTAACGCCGAGGAAGGGATTCGAACCCTTGCGTTCCAGAGGAACACCGGTTCTCTTTCAAGGAGAAACTGCGTTTCGCTTACTCAGAAAACCTTTAGGTTTTCTTGGGATAAGAAATCTCCGATTTCGATCTTCGTAAGCTCACTTCGATTTCCGTGTCTGCCGAAATCTCAGTTCTCCCTTGCCCCTTTTCCTCCAAAGAGAAACTACGTTTCTCTCTCGACTCTTTTTCTTTGGGGGTGTCGAGAGGGGCGAAGCCCCTTCGTTGGAAAAGGGTTGTTCAAGACCGGCGCCTTAGACCACAGAGAGACATCATTTAGTACCAACATCTCATCTGTGTTTAGTCCACTCAGCCACCTCGGCACGTGAATAATTAGCAATGAGGCGTATTAATTCTTGCGTTATCCTGGTAGGTAGTGTTCAGTTAAGCGAAATAGACAATCACTAAACGCCCACAGTAGAGCTT
>JASEEV010000035.1 GCA_030019435.1 Methanocellales archaeon
GCTTTGCAGCCTCGATCAGATATCTAGTGCCCTTCCTAATGCCAAGACTCCCAACGTATAATATGAGGAGGTCTTTCACTCTATAGCTTGATACCACTCTATATATCTTTTAAGACCTTCATCTATGTCGATTCTAGGATTATATCCAAGTGCTCTCCTTGCTTTATTGATATCCGCCCATGTATGTTCTACATCTCCCTTTTGTGGAGAGGTGTGTATAATTTTAGACTTACTGCCTGTAATATCGATAATTTTGTGGGCTAACTCATTTATGCTGACTCTATCGTTACCCCCGATGTTGTATATCTCGCCGTCGCCCTTTTCAATGGCTTTAATGCTCGCATCGACCACGTCTGTGATATACGTAAAATCCCTTGTCTTCTCTCCGTCTCCAAATATTTCAATGTCCTTGCCATTCAGTGCTTTTTTCGTGAATATTGATATCGCCAAGTCTGGGCGCATTCTCGGACCGTAGATGCTGAAGTACCGCAATGTCGTGGTTTTTAGACCATATATTTCAGAATATACTCTACAATAGTTCTCAGCCATGAGTTTTGAAACTCCGTATGGCGAGATGGGTATATTTGGATGCTTCTCATCAAGTGGTAAATACTTGACTTTGCCATATACCGAGGATGATGAGCCAAAAATGACTTTTTCTATATCTATCAACCTTGATGCCTCTAAAACGTTGAGTGTACCAGTCGCATTGGTCTCATGTGTCTTAGAAGGATTCTCCACAGATGCTCTGACTCCTGGTTGGGCTGCTTCATGGAAAATTATTTCTATGTCGTTATCTCGAATGATATTCTTTAATAATCCAAAGTCACGAATGTCTCCTTCAACTAATTTGAACTTGTCATCCATTAGGTGGTGCTCTATGTTTCTTCTCTTCAAATTCACATCATAGTACTGATCAAAATTATCCAAACAGATTACAGAGCAATCCAATTCTAATAGCTTATCGATAATGTGACTACCAATAAAGCCTGCACCACCCGTTACTAATACATCCATTTGATACTCCTCAAAACACTCCTCAGTTTTTCAAACTTATTCATTGACTGTATATCTCATTATAAAGTTTTACTATTTCATCTACAGAATTCTGCCAAGTAAATATTTTTGTATCTCGTGCCCTAATGCTAGTATTCTCATTCAAAACAAACTCCAGCTTCTCAGCCAAGTCGTTTGGATCTTTTGGTCTTACCAATAAATTTCTAGTTCCCCTTATTAACTCTGGGATACCACCACCATCTGTCGCAACAATTGGAGTTCCACATGCCAATGCTTCATATATCACTTTAGGAGAAGGATCTGGATATGAAGGTAAAACGAAACAATCTGCCGCCGAGTAATACTTTGGCAGCTCTACATATGGAACTTGTTCTGAGAAAATCACATTATCTAGCCCATGTTTTTCAGATAAGTCCTTCAACCATCTCAGATATACCTGTGAATCCGGTCGGTCAACGCCCAGGAGTAATACTTTCAGCCCCTCAAATTTTTTGTTTAGTTTCTTGGTCGCCTCGAGAAGATATTGAACGCCTTTCCATGGCACTGGTCTGCCCACGAATAATAGCAAATACTTAGCATCCAACTCTCCCTTGATATCCGAATCAACATGATGAAACACACTTGGATCGATTCCATTGTAGATTACCTTGATGTTTTTGTCCGGATAATATTTCTTGATTGAGTTGGCACCAGCCCTGCTCACAGCGATTATGTAATCAGAGTTTTTCACTACGTACTTGTTGATATTAAACAAAAAAGTCGATATCAACTCGTTGTATATGACTGTTTTAGGACTATATCTAAACGGAAGTTTATCGGTATATTTATCCATATCCAACAGATAGTGTAGGTGTGTAATAATTTTGGTATTAATTTTTTTTCTATTCCTAATACACCCAATATGAAATATATTGTGTCCATGAACAATGTCTGGATTGAGCTCAATCACTTTTTCAAGGCTTTTTTGTGCAAACTTACCATACAGAATACTTCTTAAGTTCTTAATTGGAGTAACCCTGTGTACATTAATACCATCGATCTCTTCAAAACTTTTTTGATGCTTTTCTCTGCCACAAATTACATGCATATCAAAACCTTTGGCGGCGGTGAGCTTTGAAAGATGATAATAATTGGGTCCGAGATCGCCTATGATTTCTTTTCCCGTGGGAAATTTGTCAACAATTCTACAGATTTTCATTGTATATCAGCTACGTTTATCAGGATAAGTTGTGATAAACCTATTGTAGACACAGAAATAGAACAACGAAATGCCATATTAATCAACGTTTTCATTCTATAGAGTTTTTTAAAGATAATCTTTCGTCAAACATATTGAAAACCTCTATTTTGGCTTTGTAGAAAACCTTTTCGTATGATAGCCTGGATCTTTAGGAGCAAACTTTTTATCGCTCTATGTTGTATACGATGCATTTTCCGATGATCTCTCTGAACTGATGATGCCATTTTCTGCTTCTCACATGGTCTCCGTATCTTCTTTTGATGACAGAATTGGCTGTCTCTGCCATGTTCCTCTGGCTGTATAGCTTTTTGTCCATTCTGGCATTGGTAGCCTTATCATATGGCTTGAATTCTCTGTGTTTGATGAGTGGGCGAGCCTCCTCCTCAGCATATCTCGAAGCCTTTGATCATCGTAGCCCTTATCCCCTGATATCGTCTCCATCTTGTTTCTCCCGAGGAGCTGGGGTGCCTGGGTGTCGTGTTTCCTCGTTGTTGTGAGATGCAGATCCCTCGCTATCGAATTGGTGTCTACGAGGAGCGTCATCTTTATCGCTTTGATGCGCCCGACCACTTTGTATAATAGCGGGATGCATAGCTTCTGTCAAATCCTGATGCATCCATGCATAGTCTCCGCTTCCCTCCTCTAGATCATTTATTCTGGAGAGGATTTTCCTCCAGACTATTGCCCTGATCCTGGCGAAGGCCTTCTGAAGGGTGTTGAAACGCCCTTGGCGTTACAACTCTCACAGATCTTCGATCTGTGACATTGTGAAGTGGGGTACCTTGTCGATGTCTATTGCCCTTCTAATCCTGGGCATCTCCATGAGTAGGTCTACGATCTCCCTGTAGGTCATTCTCAGTCTTATCCTGAGACAATTCATAACTGCATGTTGCGGCTGAGTAAAGTCTTTTCTCGAATATTTCGACGAATAAGGCTGGACACACCCCTCTGCCAACTCCCTGCACTGTGAACCGAAGAAGCCTCGATTCCTTCATATCCATCCCCCAAACAATGGATTTTAATAGAAGGAGACTAAAGGATTTCTACAGAGCCTAGGTTGGTTAATATGAGTTTCCAAGAACTGGATCTCCGAGCTTACTACGATTCTGGTAAGGATGACATACTAAACGATTTTTACATTCCAGCTCTTGAACGATCAAAAGAATACCGCCGCTTAGCTGGTTTCTTCTCATCCACTTCTTTGGCAGTGGCAGCAAGAGGAATAAAAGGATTGTTGAAGAATAATGGGAAAATGAAATTAATCGCAGGTGCAGTCTTTCGAAAAGAAGATGTAGATGCAATAAGGGAAGGTTTAGAAAGCCCCTCTAAGATAATAGAAAGACTCGCAATAGATGATTTTGATAGTATAGAAGATGAATTTGTTAAAGACCACGTTAGTGCTCTTGGTTGGTTGATTGCAAAGGATAAACTTGAGATTCGTGTTGCAATCGTGGAGGATCAAAATGGAGCACCACTTGATATGCTTTCCATCCTTCGACGGGGTATTTTTCACCAAAAGGTCGGTATCTTTACTGACACTGACGGACAAATGGTATCCTTTAGTGGCTCTATAAATGAGACAGCAAGAGCCTGGATTGAAAATATTGAAGAATTCAAAGTCTTCCGTAGTTGGATTGACGCGGAGCATGAACACTTTCAAAGTGATTACGAAAAGTTCAATAGATACTGGCATGGGGAATCAAAAAGGGCAAAAATATTAGAAATTCCTCAGGCTATTAGAGAACATCTCATTCAAATGGCGCCTGATGACATAAATACCCTTAATTTAGAATGGAAGCCTCGGGTAAAGAAAATAGTGGAATTAAGAGATTATCAGCTTCAATGTATTAAAAACTGGATTGAACATGGGTGTAGAGGGTTCTTTGAGATGGCTACGGGTACCGGGAAAACCTATGCAGCGTTGGGATGTGTAAAGGAACTTTTGAAAAAATATCGTAGACTGGCTGTTATAATTACTTGCCCATATGCTCATTTGATAGAAGACCCATGGCTCAAGAGTTTGGAAAAATTCGACTTGAATGGAACTAAAGCCTATGGCTCTTACAGTCAGTGGGAGGATAGAGTTGCAGACGCTATACTCGACTACAACAATGGCTATTCTGATAGAGTTATCTTGCTTACGACCCATGATTCGTTTTATTCAACTCAATTCATGAACGCAGTGCAGAAAATAAGTGGTGATTTGTTATTGATTGCCGACGAAGTTCATGGTCTCGGGTCCCCTGAGAGAAGAAGGGGACTCCTTGAAAACTATACGTTCCGAATTGGTCTAAGCGCAACTCCCAACAGGTGGTTTGATGATGAAGGTACTAAAGTGTTGACGAACTTCTTTGGGGAAACCGTATTCGAGTTCACTCTAAAAGAAGTTATCAAAGCAGGTTACTTGACTGAGTATGAATACCACCCTCATTTTGTTTCACTAAGTTCAGAGGAACTAGAGGAGTATCGAAAGCAAACTAAAAGGATTGCACGGAATTATATGATCAATAAGGAAAGACGAAGTGAATTGTATGACCTTCTTTGCATAATTCGCCAGAAGATTGTAGTGAATGCACAAGAGAAATATAGAATATTTGAGGAGATCATCAACTCACAAAGTGACCTATCAATGTGCCTGGTATATTGTTCTCCAGAGCAAATAGACTCTGTCCAAGACATTCTTAATGAAAAAGGAGTTATAAATCACAGATTCACAGCGCGTGAGAGCATAGAGGAAAGGATGGCTTTGCTAAAAGGGTTCTCCGAAGGTGCGTATAGGGTTCTAGTCGCGATGCGTTGCCTTGATGAAGGGGTGGATGTGCCTGCCACAAGGATAGCGATAATCATGGCGAGTTCAGGTAATCCCAGGCAATATATCCAAAGGAGAGGAAGGATCCTTAGGAAGTTCCCTAGGAAGGAAAAGGCAATAATACACGATTTCTTGGTCATACCAAACATTTCTGAAGAATCTGATCCAGAGCTATTTCAACTGGAGAGGAAGATTATGCGTAGAGAATTACGACGATATGAGGAATTTGCAAAGACTTCTGTAAACTATTTGGAAGCGCTAAATCTGATGTATCCGTACATGGATAAATTTGGAGTTTACGGAGGTGATATGCGTGGCTAAGAGAGAGGTGAACCCACTAATATGGGAAGAAGTGGAAAAGTTCCCTATGGAAGTGAACGTTAGAAGTTTTATCAAAGACCTGCTATTATTTGAAAGAAGGCACGTAAGTGAAGAAAGACCGAGATATTCCGAAGAATATGATAAATTAATCGAAAAGTACTTAAAGAAGATGGAGGGGAGCGAAAGCGAATGAAAATATACAAAATAGAATTGGAAAACTATAGGCAATATCGAGGGGAGCATGTTGTTGAACCATCTACCGATGATGCCCACAATCTGACTATAATCCTCGGTGCGATGGGTGCAGGTAAAACAAATTTACTTAATGCGATTAATTGGTGCTTGTATGGTAACGAGCCAAGTTTAGAAAAGACCAGCCCTGAACTTCAGCAATGTATTGCAAATGAAAAGGAATTGCAAGATAAAGGACATGTTGTGGTACGGGTAAGGATATGGATGGGAATTAACCAGCCAGAATATTTCTTTGAAAGAACGATATGTATCTCTGGCTCTCCAACGCATCCTGAAGAACATGAAAAAACCTGGCATGCAGCTTATCTTGAAGGGAACAACTGGAAATCATCCAGTGGTTTAGATTGGGGGTACATGACACAGTTCAATAATTTAGTATCAAATATTCTTCCAGAGGGTATAAGGAGCTTCTTCTTTTTTGATGGGGAGCGATTAAATGATTTCTTCCGTAAAGGGATGGAGCATGAAGTTAAAGAAGGAATTATAAAAGTATGTCAGATAGAATTACTTGATAATTGTATAGATCACCTCACAAGTAAATCTAGAGAACTTAGAAGGGGAGTTAAAGGAGTAAGTTCTGAGATAAAAAGAATTAGCGATGAAATAGAAACGCTAGCCCAGAGTAAGAAAGAGTTAGAAAAAGGAAATTAAAGAATTAAACAAAAGAATCACTGAGGCTACCAAGAATAAAGAGGATGTTAGTGAAAAATTAAGAAAATGGGCTACGTCTGATGCTCAAGAACTTCAGAAGGAAAGGGATGGATTAGAAATCGAAGTTAAAAAATTGGGTGAGAAAATAGGAAATAAAGAAAAAGAAATAAGAGAGCATTTTGCTTCTGGTGTTACTTTTATATTTGGTTTTGATGCTTTAAAAAAGACCTATGAGATGATTGACAGAAGGATTAAAGGAGTTGAACAGCCTCCCATACCACCTGACATAAAAGACAAATTTTTAAAGGACCTGTTATCACGTCATCGTTGTATTTGCACAACTGAATTACACGAGGGGAGTCCACAACGAGAAGCCATAGAAAAACTCCTAAACAGTGTTGGGTCCTTATCCCAGATTTCAGACGATGCTACAGAAGGTTATTATAAAATAACAAATATTTTAGAAAAAAGTGACATACTCTCCGCCCTAAAGGGCGGAGCTTCCACAGAATTGCATGAGC
>JASEEV010000036.1 GCA_030019435.1 Methanocellales archaeon
GGTGCGAGCAATTCATCTGCCGACCTAAAGGTCGGAGATTTCTTGCTCAGACGTTTAAGAGCGGCAAATTTGAGAAAATTCTTAGGATAGTGTCAAGGGACAGAACCCTCGTTTGTTATCGCTCACTCAGTGCTAATGCACTCGCACAACAGCGGATAAAAGGGAAATCAAAGATTTCCCAAATTTGCCCACAGCGAACTTCTTTTATCTGCAAAATGTTATCCGAAATGTCAGGGTCAACTTACCATTGACCCTTTCGCATTATTATCTTCTCTAAATCAGATTTTTAAGCCAAATTCATCTAATCGTTCTCTCGCACATCCCCGCCCATCCTGATGCTCTCTCAAGAACTCAGTCATCAGCTCAGCTGCAAGAGATTTGCATTTGCCGCAGGTGCGCTTGCCCTCCTTGCACTCCGTAAATATTTCTGCTATATGGGCATCATCTTCGATCAAGTGGAAAAGCAATAGTTCATAGACCGTACATTTCTGGGGTTCACCACCCAATTTGCGTTGATCCGCCAGGGTTACTCTCCCTCCTGTCTTTGCTTTCTTGACCTTTTCAGCTGCAATGCCAGGAGGATCCGTAAGTGCAATAATGCTGTCGGGAATGGCACTCGACATCTTTCCCCCTGTCAGTCCGCTCATAAAACGATGATATAGCGAAGAAGGAGGATAGAACCCATATCCATCGTGCTCGATTTCCACAGCACGTACGATCGATTCGATCTTCTTCACATCCCCATCATAGATGTCCACATGCTCGGCATACAGTTTCACATCACCCTCTATGCGATCGGCGATGTCATGCATGGCTTCTTTGTTGGGATGTTTTGCTCTAACGCTGATGTGTCCCTCGCGAGTCTCCACCTTGAACATCCTCATTCTGCTCGCAAGATCGCGCGTAAGCCTAATGTGCGGATCTTGGTCAAATCCGACGGGAATGACGACTGGTTTTGGTCCACCATATACGCTCAGCTGCGCCTGGAGAATGTCCGCACTTTGAACAAGCGTGCTCATCATATGTGAAACATGGGTCTCGCCGGAAAAGCCATAGATTGCGCTCATCTCAGACAGATTTGCCTCTACGCCCAGCTCAAACGCCAGATCTTTGACAACGGGATCTTTTGATTGAAAATAGATCCTGCCAGGAGGTTCAAATCCAAGTGCGATCAAGCTAAGCACGTACTCGTTGATGCCCACCTCGGTGCATTCTTTCCATGAGACCCCCCGCACGGAATGCGCCTCCATATCAGCGACTGCAAAGAATGCATCTGCGCCCATCTGTTGGTGCCATATGATTTCATCCATCACCATCTTATGCCCCAGATGCACGGGACCAGATGGCATAAAACCGCTCATGACGCCGAAAGGTTTGCTTTCACGAATTGCGTCCAAGATGGATTGGTAATCGCGATGACCAAAGATGACATGTCGCCTCATGTATGGGTGTGGATTTGGTACCTCTGCCAACAGATCCTCGAAAGGAGACACACCAAATTCATCAAATAACTTCGAATAATCCTCTATGTCCTCCGTGCTCCATGGATCGAACTTTATTTTTTCTCTCATAGCTTGGTCCTCCCGATATCAACGTATTGTACCTTTTTATCCTTTGTGTAAGCAAAGACCATCCGCTTTCTAACGCTCTGTGCCAACCTTATAGCACGTGACATCTCTGGCAGCAGAAACACATGGTCAGCTGGAATTGTATGCACCAGATATTCTGAGTGTGGTAACCTTTCCATGGACTCTATTTCCTTGTAAACACGAAAGTGACTTCCGAACTTGAAGCCGGTCTTGACGACCATTCCGTTATTTCTCATGTTCTCGTAGACATTGAGTTTTCGTCTGAAAGTGGGCTCAATTTTAGTTGCGACCTCGGTGAATTTTCTTAGGCTAAGCACATGTCCGCTTCGATCAACGATCTTGATTATCTTCCTTTTGAGCAAGTACGCAGATTCGACCAACGATAATTGTAGTCGCCCTTCTAGGAACTTTCCGAAGAAGCCATTGTGATAGAGGGAGTACGCCAGCTTTGGGTCAAATATCACGACCCTGTCCTCTAGTAATGTGGCCTCTCCTCCAACATGGTCTACGAGCTTCATGTTCCCTTTCATCATCGTCCTCTTGACCTCATAGAACGTTATTTCACTCTCCTCGTCCACGACCGCTAGCACGATCCCTTTTCGTACATTTTCTGCGGTTTCCATAAACAATGTCAGCTCCGCCAAGGAAAGGGGTTTTCGTTCTGATATCACATGCACGAAATACTCAGCTGGAGTTTCACCAGGTCTTCCGCCCCTAGGATATAGTCGAAAATCAGTCACGCTCGGCTGTACATAATATCCCCTTTCCCTAAGATCCTTGTAGACGATGTATTTCAGTTCGAAGTTTTCCGTTCGCATGGATGCGATCTTGAAAAATTCCTCAAAGCCCAAGGAATTTTGATCCAAAATGATGGTAATTTTCGCCCTTTCTAGCAGATACGCTGCCTCGATTAACGATAACTCCAGCGTGTCACCCCTAGGGCGCCCATAGTAGCTGGTACTATATAACTCGTTGATCGCCTCCCCACCCAATATGACCTTATCACCCATTAATTCGCCGTTCATATCATCACACAAATGGACTCGGCGGGATTTGAACCCGCGGCCCCCACGCTGCGAACGTGGTGCTCTTCCCCTGAGCTACGAGCCCTGTATCAGATTCGGCCGAGATCAATGACCTGTACGCTTTCTACACCATGAACTTTTACGAACGCTTCTTCTACCTTCTCGGTTCCACCCTCTGCGTCTTCCACGAGGACGACTGCCATTAGTGCTTTTAAACCAAATACTATCGGCTCTTCCGCAAATCCCTGTAATCTTGCACCCTCTGGCATGACCGCCAGTATGTCTGCTTTGAGCTTTTCAAAGTCCGTCCCTATGCCTTTCGGCATGATCTTTATTTTAGCCGCTACCTCCATAAGAGTCACCTCAAGGTCCGATGAATCCACATTTAGCGCACCTATAAGGATTGCTCTGCTTCCTACAGAAGGTGCATCTTCCTATCTCTTCTCCACAATTTGGGCATGAAAATCGAGCAAACCCCGTCTCTGTGAGCCTAACCCCACAAGATGTACAGCTCTCTGATGTCTTCCTAGCCATTATTTTTTCTCCTTGATAAATCCAGAAAAATCGTGAGGAGTGAATTTAGGCATATCTAGAGGGGATGGGACGCCTAAACTCACTCCCATGCCTAATTTGATGAACCTATATTTAATATTTACCTTAGATGCAGAAAATGACCTTATAATTTTCCTGCGATTTCTGTCACGCGCTTTCCAAGCCCCAAAGCCTCTTTCTTGGCTTGCTCATCAGTCCCAGCAGCACCATAGTGTCCTCCTACCTCAATAGGATCGCCGACGACGACCATTCCGTGTATCAACATCGCTTCCAATATGGAGAGCAGGGTTGTCTCTTTTCCGCCAGTTCGATGCCTAGACGTCACGAATGCGGCGCCAACTTTGCCCTCTAGTTTTCGGCGAACGCTGATCGAATCGTCGATCAACTTTTTGACCTCAGACGCCATGGTTCCAAAATAGACGGGGGAGCCGATGATGATTCCATCATAAGTTGGTAGTTCCGCCACATCAACTTCGCTCACTTTTTTTAAGGTCGCAGTCCCTCCTGCTTCTCTTACACCTTCAGCCACGGCTTTCGCAAGTTCCTCAGTATGCCCGGTCTTCGAGTAATATGTCACAAGTACTTTGACCATGATCTAATCTAAAAATCCTTTGCCATGATAAGTTTTTTTATCGGGCGTGCCAATTCAGTTATGATGGTAAATAGAGAAAAAGAGGCGGCAGGCAAATCTGCAGTGGAATTGGTCCAAGATGGGATGGTGGTCGGGTTGGGCACAGGCTCGACGATCACGTACGTAATCAAACACCTAGGTGAGAAGGTCAAAGATGGCTTAGATATTCTTGGAATTCCCACATCACACCAGACGGAGTTGCTCGCACTCCAAGCAGGAATACCGCTTACGACATTATGGGAACATCCAGCCGTAGATCTGGCGATAGATGGTGCGGATCAAGTTGATCCTATGCTGAACTGCATCAAAGGTCAAGGAGCTGCACACACACGCGAAAAGATCATGGCATATTCTGCAAATAGATTTGTGGTCGTAGTGGACGAGAGCAAGATGGTGAACGTGTTAAGCTGTCCAGTTCCATTAGAGGTCCTGCCCTATGCCCTACGACTTGTGGAAAGACAAGTGACAAAATTAGGAGGCGTCCCCAAATTGAGGGAAGCTCGGAAAAAAGATGGACCCGTGATAACAGACAATGGCAATTTTGTGCTAGATGTGGACTTTGGTGAGATAATCGATCCCAAGAAACTTGATGAGCGTCTATCAAACATCATTGGCGTAATCGAGCATGGTATTTTCACAAACGCTGATGAGGTACACATCGGGAGAAAGAGTGGAGTGGAGGTCTTAAAAAAGTCATGAGATAGGGCTTAACGTGCGGAGCCTTTCTATGCTCTCAAGATCTTTTTCTGCCTGCTTCCGCTTGGTTTCCTCGAGATGGGTGATGATGTCCTGGATGGGAACGGACAACTTGTAACACTTTAACGGTCTACCCTTGCCTTCCTTCTTGATCTCGCGCTCAACAACCCAATTCTCATCTCTTAGCTGCCGCATCGCGATGCTCACCTCAGGTTGTCTCAGGTCCGCCCCCAGCTCTATGCTCCTGGAGGTGACTTCATCTGCGTTCGCTAAGTAGATCAACGTCCTGGCAACGTTCCTCTTCAGCCCTATGTCCATCAATATGTTCGCAAACTCCTCGTCTTTATCATCCAATACCGACACCGATAATTTCTTCATCGATTCACCTAATATTATACTTTAATAATATCTTAGTCCCAATAAACCTTTCGGAGACCACAACCATTATGTCTCCTCATGTGGACTGAGAACAAGCCGGGGTGGCCTAGTTGGTTAAGGCGTCAGACTCATAATCTGAAGATCGCGCGTTCGAGTCGCGCTCCCGGCACTTTTCCATGACCAATGCTTCGGCAAATAGCAAATCATAGCGTCTGATCATCTCCAAGGAATGTTTCTTCGATATCGATAGCACATCCACGTTTCCGGCATGCCAGACTACTTCATAGAATTTCTTGATGATAGGATCCAGATACCTCAGCCATCCTTCTGGTTCTGTGAAATACATCATTCCGATTTTTCCGCCAAGTTTCAGAACCCGTACTGCATCCGATAATGTACCCTCAAGATCATCGACTGTGTCCATTCCGCATGTGCAAGTTACGACATCGAACGTCTCATCTCTAAAGGGCAAGTGCTCAGCATTGCATTGTATTAGCGCCAAGTTATCCCTGCCACGATTTCTGATCCTGGCAATTTTTAACATGTTCCTGGAGAAGTCCGCCCCTATTACTCGTCCGTTCTTCTTCGAAAGTATCTTCGCAGTCCTGCCAGTTCCGGTAGCAAGATCCAATGCCAATTTACCTTCGACATCCAACTCTTTCACGATTTTCTTGCGCCAATGCTGTTTGGCGCCCAGACACATTACATCATCCAAGTCGTAAAAAGGAGCTAGAAACTCGTATATGGTCCTAGTTTTCAACATACTACTCAGTACCGAAATCCAGTAAATAAAATTTACGTTCTTTATCTGTAAACCAGGCACAAAAAGACATAAGGAATAAATGGTCATATTCCAAATAGAAGGCGATGTCAATGACCAACAAACTCAAGGTGGAGGACTACATGACCCACGATGTCATTACGGTGTCTCCAGAGGACACCGTTGCAGACGTCATAGATCTCATTCACAAAACAGAGCATGATGGTTTTCCCATCGTCAAAAACGGCAAAGTAGAGGGGTTTGTATCCTCCATGGACATTCTATCCTCTGGTCAAGATGATCCTGTATATAAGGTCATGTCAACGGATCTCGTGGTCGCACATCCAGATATGTATCTAACCGATGCAGCAAGGGTGATGTTCCGAACCGGTGTTTCAAAGTTACTGGTGGTCAACGATGCCGGGTGCTTGGTGGGAATTCTTTCTAATGAGGACGTCATACGTTCCCAGATAGAGAGGGCAGATCCACAAAAGGTGTGGAAGCTAAAGAAAACACTGGAGGTCATTCACGACATAAAAGTAAGTGTGAAACGCGATAAAGTCCACATCGATCAACTTGTTCCCACACAGCCAAAAATCCATGTGGATGAACTTGAGGGTCGGATCTACGAACTAAAAAAAGGTCTAACAGAACCCATAGTGGTCATCCAAAAACCACATAAAATGCTGCTTGTGGATGGGCACCATAGGGTTATTGCAGCCAAAAAACTTGGTATTGATACGATGGATGCATATATAATCGTACTGGGAAAGAGCATACCGCTTGGAATGGAGAGAACCGCTAAAGATGCCGGCCTCCATTCTTTAGACGACGTCAAGATATTGGACTAGGCGCTGTTCAGTTAAGGGGCATCTTAACGTCTGAGCAAGAAATCTCCGACCTTCAGGTCGGCAGATGAATTGCTC
>JASEEV010000037.1 GCA_030019435.1 Methanocellales archaeon
ATCGGGTGGAAAGGCCATATGCCTCTGGAGATCCTGCTCTGTGTGGTATTTGCATCTAACTTCTATGCATCGCTCTTCGTTTTCATCATCAGTGCTCTGGCAGCCGCAGGCAACTTCGCCCAAGCATGGGAGACACGCACGTTCGGGGAGCAGCAAGTGTTTGAAACGAAGAAGTAGTGGGTAAGGGGAGCGGAACCTAGGACGATATATTCCAGCTACATCCTCCATGGAATTATAATGGTTGTGATAGGTCTGGTCATAATATATTTCGCTCGATCGGTAACGACATATGTCATCGGGCTGGCCTTGATCTCCTATGCTCTCGTGACCACTATTTACCAGTTGATAATGATAAGGAATATCAGAAAAGTGAAATGGAGAAAGCTATAGCAATGTATGAACTGCCACTCTGGAAGCGATACGCCCTATTATTCACGACATCTGCATTAATTTGCTTCTTGATCGGGATCATATTGGTGTACACGGTCTAACTTAATCAACTCAGCGAAAAAATCCACAGGAGAGTTGATTCTTTGATATTCTTTATGTAGCACATAGATTCCTCTTTCAATGTGGTTTCTAAGAAAGGTAGAAAAATACACCTTATCGTCTATCCTTTCCCCTTCATGTTGAACTATCATTGCTCTATAAATATTATCAAGATCTCCTGTAAGAGTATATCTATTAAATTCAAAACCATCGTTGTCTTTGGGCGATATTGATTTGACTGATTCAGGATCCCTTAATGAACGACCGATAGCTAGTCTACATATTATGTTTCTTCTAAGGTTTAAACGTTGAGAAAGAAACTGCAATTGTTTTGAAGAATCCGATGAAAGTTTCAGCCTGCTTGGAATAGAAGAAACTTTAGCCAAAGAAGTACCCCTCCTGAACCTTGTTTTCCTCACCTAAAGACAAAAGTAATGAATGGTCAATATTAGGTTTCAAATCTTTGTACAATTTGGCGTCAATTTCACGGTCTTGAGATAATAGAACGACTTGATGACTGGCTGCTGGAAAAAATTTTCGAGTGATCTTATTTACATGCTTATTGTCCAATTTTGCCAATGGAGTATCTATTATCATGGGCATTTTATAATTAACAATTTCGGCCAGTCCCCATAGCACAGAAATTGCGTAAATTTCTTGTTCGCCAGTTGATAAGCTATCTTTATCTATCTTATTTCCCTTGAAATCAATGAGGTTTACATTAAAGGATTCTGGACACATCTCTATTTTTGCCACCAAGTCTCCCTTATTTGCCAGTTGTCGGTACGCCTCAGATACTTTCGTCTCCAAGTCCCTTATTTTAGTAGAAATCAGCACGCTCTTAAATCCCCTAATCGCAGAAATGGTCTGAAGACATATCTCTATTTTTCTCTCATCATCTTCAACACATACGATCTGCTCCTCAAGTTTTTCTATTTCCTCATGTACCCTTTTTATTCGGAACTCTATTTGATTCCTCTTTTCAGAAAGTGTTAGTATCTCATCCTCCAAGGTGGTTATTCTTGAACGCAAATCAGTTAGCATTGAGATTTCCGATTCGATTATACCTTCTGGTATCTTTCGCAATCTATTGGTTATCTGTTTAAGTTTGGTCTTGTTTCTCTCTCGGTGATGCAAAAGACCCTTAAGCGTCTTGGTCATATCTCTGCTAATTTTCGAAAGAAACATTTCGATCTCAATCGATTCTGAGTCTGAAAGATCATGAATTGTTTGTAATGAAGATATCGAACCCATATCTTTTTGAATGGATGAAAATATGTTATGTAATTCAGTCATGATTAGGTTTTTTTGAGTCTCTGTTAACTCTTCAGATATTTTTTTTGACTGTGTTAACTTTTTTATGAAACTATCTCTTGTCTCTTCAAGTAATCTTGCTGCAGACTCCCACTCTTTCTTTTTCCTCTCATTTCTTAATTGTGAAATCAGAGCGTTACGTGTTCCTGAGGCAATGATAAACGGAAGATGTCCTTCACATAACTCTCCGATCTCTTTATCTATCTGAGATACGTCCTTTTCTAAACTCATGCACTCTTTTTGATATTCGTTTTTCTTTAAAGCGAATTCACCTGCTTTTCTACGGATTTCTTTCTCTAAGTTGGTATGTTGCTGTCCAAGTTCGGATATAAGCGATTTTTTATGTTGAATCTTCCTTCTAGCATTCCTTAGTTCCTTTTCTATTGATGATAGCACACGTTGTTTATCTTCCAAACAATTACGAACTTTCTCATCACGAACATTTCTACGCTTTATCGTTCGCACAAGGGCCATTAGATCTCTCTCTAAGTTCTCGTACTTCCTCAAACCAAGTAGGCTTTGGATAGTATCACGAAGATTTTCTTTCGAGTGAACACCACTCGCAATCTCTTTTATTCGTTCTCCATCGAAGAAAAAGAAATCAGAGACATGCTGAGGTATCAGAGAAAAAATGTAATCTTCCCATATTTCCCTTGGAACAATTTCAAGTTCTTTACCGTCGCTCGTCAATGTAAACTTCTCTTCAGTTAATTTCCCATCTATGAAAAACCAATCCCGACAAACGGACAGATCTAAATTTTGCCCCCCTTCATCGAGTTGAAAAACCACTGTAATTGAACATCTTGTCTCACTCTCCGCTATTGCTGTAGAGTTAACCTTTGAAAGTATCATTTTCATATATTTCTCAGGTTTCATGTCATGTCCATTCAATTTTTTTCCATAGAGACAAAGCTTAATTGCTTCTAGGATAGTGGTTTTTCCAGCACCATTTAAACCACCAATTAAGATTATGTTCTTTTTGTATCTCGAGTGATCATGCAAAGAGAAGTCTATGAAATGTTCTCCTTTGTAATTTTTAAAATTCAACAATCTAAGAGAGTTGATGATCATTTATGATCACCACCTAACTCTAATTTCGCTATAGATATGTTCTTCAATTACCCTTTCGAGACGAGAATATACATCCCTCTTTTTTGAGAGAGTCGAGAAATCTTCTTCTATGGTTAGGAGTCTTTCTATGAGTTGTACAGGGACTTTACACTGTTCACAAATCTCTTGAAGATAGACCTCATTTTCTAAGCGTCTAGTAATCACAGGTGTTTCTTGTAATTCACCGTAGTTTGATAGGCGTAAAATGTTCATCATAGAACATGGATCATCTTCATCATACATCCATAAGGTCTCAATGGCTTTCAATTCTTCAACAGTAATTAGACGTAACCCTCTTTCTTTCACCGCTTGCTGAGTTTGTAATAGTCTTCTCAATATTTCATGTCTCGTTTCGAGAGTGAACGGGCCAAGAACCTTGTGACCCCTATGTTCTTCAGGTTTAAAGTCTCTTCCAAGCCTCTTGGAAATAATTTTCTTCCTCCTCTCGCTCCTTCTAATCTCTTCTCGACTAGACGGATCGTCTCTGATTTGTTTTATCCAATTTCTAAATTCCAATAGGGGTTTTAGCCATGTCTCTCCATCCTCTATCAGCCCTTCTATTGCACGGTCTCGAACTGCGACCGTGCAAACCCAACAACCGAAACGACTTCTACCACAAGGCGAAGTGGTTGTGTCGATCACTGACGGACACTCGCCGTCCGCCTTCCCATAGAATGTAAGAAGATCTCGGTTGTTGTCGCCCCATGGAGAGGGGACCTGTAGCAGATATGCAAAAACATTCATCAAATTCAGTTCTTCAATCGGCGTATAAACAAACGCACCTGGAATAGATGTATGCCTCCTCAACTTAAAATCGGGAATTTCATATTTTCCTAGTGTTTGAGCTCTTGTTGCACTTTCTGACTTTCTAGCTCCTAGCAAAACTATTACTTCGCCATTTTGTTTTACTTGCTCTAGGATATATCGGGTAGCCGGACGAATTTTCAGTCTATCCGTACACCACCTAAACCATCTATTCGGAGAGGGGTATCCTCTTCCAATAAGATTCACCCAAAATGTATCATCTAATATGGGTCTTAAGCGTTTTACTATTATTGGGAGATTCATTTCTGCAGCAGCTTTTTCCATATTTGAGAGGGAATTTCCAATTCTCCTATCAATAAGAGGGGACTCGACAAGTGTGTTTGAAGAGATTATGTGGACGACCTTATTTCTCTTTTCATGGGGGAGTTCCATTAGCATATGGAAAACTACTTGCGCAACACATGTTGAATCCTTTCCACCACTAAAGCCAACAATCCATGGTCTGTGGTCTTTCAGATAGAGCCTTTGCATTTCTTCTATTATCCCTTGAATGCTATTTTTATCCAAGGTTTTTTGAGTCACAACTCTCACCTACTACCTAAGCAGAAACTCAGGGCAGTCCTTCACCTGTTAATTTTGCATATATCTTCCTTGCCTCTGCATCCATCCTTTTTAGAGGATCTCCAGGCGCGCCTCCAAATATTTTATCATATAAAAGTAATATCCCGCCATTTGCATATTCTTCTGCTATCTTTAGGATTTCTTTTTCATCCAAAAGTATGTTTAGATCTTCTTTCTCGACGATTGCTATAGACTTAATTAGCCATTCTCCTTCTGAACCAAGAGTTGATGCCCTAAATAAGTCATGACGTGTTCCATTTAAAGGCGTGCATATCTTCTTTCGATAGCCCATAATCATTGCATTGAGAAAAATAACCCACATTTCCATACCTTTAAAAGGGGAACGAGTAGATTTACGAATTTCTTCGTATTCTTTTTCTCGTTTATTTTTTTCTACATGTATAACAGCTTCTGCTGAAAATACCATTATACCCCCTCTATCTCTACAATTTTAGTAGTAACCTCTTCTTCATCATATCGAAGCTCAAATTCTTTGCCAATGCGTTCTTTCATATTGCTTTTGACAGTTGGCGTATATTCTTGATCTGTCATTAGAAGAATTAGTTGAGAGTTCTCCAGATACCTTGGCAAAGACGCTGCTATTTTCTCTCTTGGCACACCTGAAATTCTACCTAACGGTGTGTCGATTATAATTGGTGCATCAAAGCCGGATACGTTGCTAAGTGATGCCATGAAAGAGAGGGCGAGAACTTGCCTTTCTCCTGCAGACATAGTTCCTAAACACTCTGAGCCTAGATTATTAATTACGCTTGTCTTATAATCATCACTTATTTTTACATTTTTAAAATCTCCTTTTTTCCAATGCAGACTTAAAAAGTACTCTTCAAATTTTTGTTCTGCATTTTCCCTAAGCTCCCCGACTACTTTTTCTTTGATTCCTTTTAAAGCTTCGACGGATCTATCACATAACTCAAGTTTCAAGCGGAGTTCTTTCTGCTTCTTATCTTTTTTAATTTCTTTCTCGAAATTTTTCTCCTTATCTGCCTTTCTATCTTCAATAGCACTCACTTGCAATTCTTTTCGAGCTCTATCTGCAATACATTCCCTAATTTCATCTTCAAAATTATTTCTTAGGATTTCTAAATTCTGAATTTCATCTATTGGTATCCCTTTTAGTCTGTCGGATATTTCCTTCAATCGCTGGTCTTTTTTCACCCTATCCTCATTTATCTCTTTGTATTCTTTTTCCAGTTTATCCCGTTCAGATTTAAATTTCTTAACGTCTGAGCAAGAAATCTCCGACCTTCAGGTCGGCAGATGAATTGCTCG
>JASEEV010000038.1 GCA_030019435.1 Methanocellales archaeon
CATGTTCCGGTCATCGACCTAAGCACGATGGAATCTTCGATCTTGAAATTTGCGTAACAAAAGATATATGTTCTATCAAACAATAGATTTATAGCATATGATAGCTCTACATTTATTGAGGGGTGAGGTAGCGTGAAGTCGTTGAATATAAAAGTAGATGATGACTTGTACTATCGAATGGTCGAGATGAAAGGGAAACTCCGAGCAGCCGATTGGGAGCAGTTCATGGAGAGAGTGGTCGATACGCTCGAGCAGATAGAGATGCTCGAAAGGATGGACGAGCAAGAATACGTAAGGCGGTTTGTAGAAAATGTCAACCAAACTTGAAAGATTGTATAAAAAAGCTCAGCTAGCAAGTCTTCCTGTGGTATTTGTAGAAGCAATGAAAAGGTTAGATCACGATGTTGTTAGAGGATGCCAAGTTTATGGCAACTTCTACTGGATTCCTCTAAGCAGTCCAATGACTATATTTGAACTACTAGCAACGAAAAAAATGCAAGGTCAGTTAAAAGTACTCGTTTGGACAAGTGATGCTCCACGTGGATACAAGACCAATACTGTAGAATCCGTGCTAAGAAGCAGTGGATTGAGATGGGAATATTTAAAATATTTCTATCATTGGGGGCTAATAGGCGTCGAAACAAGACTAGATCCAGATGGCAAAACAATGGATGATGCAACCATATTAAACTGGAAATATGTGTATCTCCCAGATTTCTGGCACCCTTATATAGAAGGGATGCTTAACAGTTCAGCTGACCGACATATTGACCTAGACTCACTTGGTCAAATGCTTGGAATGTGTGTCTTAGAACTACTTAGAGGAATGCGGTTCTCTGGGAAATCAACATACAGAGCGATGGAGTACTTAATAGACCATGTTGACAATCACAGAAAAAACGGGCTCATTGTACCAATGCCCCTTGAACAGGTGGAGGAAAAGTTTGCATCAAGCCTAAGCAGAAAAAGGTTTTACGAGGTATTTCAAAGAGATATTGCGAAGATAGAGCAGTTACGATTTTTCCAACCGAATGCAGATGGCACGATAAGCTTCAATGAAGATATGGTTAAAGCCCACAAATTGGTCAACACGAGAGCCAACTATTTATTCCAAAGATATGTAAGAGGATATCCACCAGACGAATATGGAGAACCCACGGAGAAGACATAAGATGTTTAATCCAGCAGAACAGCACAAGAAGTTCGTAGTGCTAGAGCCATATACCGACATCACAGACGATATAGCCGACAAACATGGAGAAGAATACAAGCAGACATTTCTAAAGGTGAGATCCATAATAGCACATCAACAGAGAGAGTTGATCAAAAAAGGCATATCGGGCTTCCTATTCCACGGAGAAGTTGGGACAGGTAAAACCGTCATGGCAAAGGTTCTAGCAAAGGACTTAGGAATTCCTCTATACTTTGTGGATGGAAGCCACATTGCAAGAGCTCTTTATGGGGAGAGCGAACAGATGATAGGTCAAATATTTGAAGAGGCTACAAAACAAAGGAGCATAATCCTTATAGATGATGCTGAGTCAGTGTTCCCGAAGAGAGATTGGATAAAAGGACAAAGCTGGCATGTAGCACAGAACAACGTCTTCTTCCATTGTTTAGATAACGTGGATACAAGCAAAACAGTAGTAATACTAACCACAAACCGTTACGATATGATGGACAAGGCCATCATAGACAGGCTTTATCCAATAGAATTTTCAGCTCTTAGCACAGACACTCTCATAGAAATAGCCAAAGACATGTGTGCACGATATAAGATAAGTGACGCCGAAGTTGTGGAGGAGATAACTAAGAACAAGGACAAATACAAGAGCATGCGAGCCATAGAAAAATTAGTTACGGAACACTACATACAAGAGGTGTCTACAGAGGTTTGACCCATGGATCAGACCTTAGATGATGGGGTAAATACATGCAATTTTTAATAGTACACACAAGAAATGAAAAGGCCCGTAAAAATTTATATAAAATATTTGTTAAAAAAGAGGTGCGAGAGCTGGGCGCCAGGGCACACGGCTCCACAATGATCGCTAGGCTATCACCAAATGTCTGGTTATTAGAAGGAAATGGACTTGCATTAGTCCATGCATACAAAGAATACCTTAGGGGCATGAAGGAGAATGGGTTGCCTGGGATAACAATCTACGCATCCAGTGTAGTTCAACCATATGATGTGCCAGAAAAGATAAAGGACATATGTGAGTGGAAGATTAGGGAAGAAAATAAATACAAAAATCTCCCAAACAAAGACGAGCTAAAGAACATAAGACTTGAATTTAAAGAGATAACATGGAAAGAGAAATTCAAGGAGGAATCAATTTGAAGGGGGAAATCATAGAAGAGTTCTGTAGAGAAGCTGTTAGAGACATCAAGAAAGGAAAGGGAAAAAACATCGATGGATTGATTGAGAAATACCACAAGATGTACAAGATGGAGGAAAAAGCATGACAGAGCTAAAAGGAGAGCTAAAAATTGTCCTAGAAAATATAGGGGGATTTTTAGGTAGGTCGCAAGACTTCGAAATAAAGGAGAAGGGGACAATATATGAGGGAAGGCGACTCCGAGGCATAAATAGGCTTAAATCACCAAACGCGGTCGGAAAGTCCTCCTTTGTCTACGGATTGCAAACACTTGTCCTCGATGACAAGGAATTGGAAAATAGAAGACATTTTTTAAACGTTTTCGGAACTGATGGAAGGGTAGAACTAAAAACAAAGGATAAGGAGATCGTTCGACGTATAAGGGCTGGGAAAGAGAAACTAACAGCCGGAGGCACGCAAATATACCCAGAAGGTGACAAAGCTAACATCTTCGCCTTTGCAACTGAGGATAATCCATTGATAGCAATGGTGAAAAGAAACGAGCCACTAAGAGCAGAGTTGCTGAAATTTTCAGGCGCATTAGAATACGAGTCTCTTAAAGGCGTCCTAGAAGATAAAAGAAGAGAATATGAGAGAGAGGTACAGAAATACAGAGATGAACTATCTAAACTAAAGACCCTTTATCATGCTAAAGACCAGTTGAAAAAGAATATAGATCAACTGGAGGAAAAAAGACGTAGACTGCCAGAGCTACCTAGAGAAAAAGAAGAGAGAGAAGCGGAGTTGAGGGCAAAAGTCGAGGCAAAAACTGAGGAGAAAATACGGATAGCAAAGCTAATAGAGGCTAAGAAGGAAGAGGTAAAAAGGACAGAAGCGAAAATAGAAGAGCTGAGACAGTCTGCTGATAGACTCATGGAAGAGGTAAGGGATTTCAGAGAAAAACACGTCGATATCGAGAGGGAACTAGAGCAGCTATCTCAGAGAAGACAAGAGCTTGCAGTGAAGTTAGAGGATCTAAAACAAAGACAAAATATAAAGCAGGCAGAGCTACGAGACACCAACACCAATATGATGAGATACACATCCTATGGACAAGACTATTGCTTCTCATGTGGACAGTCTATAACGCCACAACGGCTAAAAAAACGTCTGGGCGATCTTAACAGAGATATCAAAGAGCTAGGTGATGACATAGCAAAAATAACTGCAGAAAAAGATAGTGCGATAAACGAATACTCCGAGCTACTACGGGAAAAGACAAAGGTAGAGACAGAGTTAGAGAGAGAGGTACAGAGAAAGGAGCAGACAATACGGCAAGAGAACAGCGCGTTAGACAGAGCCAAGAGGGATATAGAAAAGCTTGAACCTGATATGGAAAAGATAAGCAGAGAGTTAAGCAACCTCCAGAAGGATCTCGATGAGAGAGCGAAAAGCATAATGGAGCAAAGAGCGCAGATCGATACAGAACTAGGAAGACTAGACGAGAGAGTAAAGAGCATAGAAAAACAAGTGAAAGATATGGGTGATGTGCAGACAAAAATCGACGATATTCTGACGAAGGTACAATTCTTCAAAGACGCTGAGCTGCACGCAGAAAAAGCAGCGCATGAACTACGAACGGTAGTCAAAGAGACGTTCGACAAACGGATAATAGAGATACTGAGAGTACTTGAGTTCAAAGAGTTCCAAAAGATATACCTCGATGATAACTTCAATATACGGATAAACAGACAGAAGAAAGGCAGAGTCGAACCAGACACCATACACAGTCTCAGTAGGAGTGAGAAGGAGACGGTTGCCATGATGATGATGCTCGCAGGCAAGGAAGAATATCTTCCAGACTTCCCATTCTTCGTGGCAGACGAAACCACATTCTACGACCAAACAAGGTTCAACCGACTTGTAGACTACATATCAGAAAAGGTACCTTACACAATCGTTACCGAATTAGTACCCATGGAACAACAAGAGAACCTAACAATGGAATACCAATAAAGAGTCTTTGATACCTAATTTGAGGAGGTATGCGGTTGGGAGCAGAAAACGAAGAATTAGAGAGAAAAATCGTCATGCATATTCTTGATGGCATTAGTGTGGGCGGGCTCAATTCCTATTTTGCTTATTCCAATTTATCTAAAGACCTTAAGGAGAAATATTCTCTTTATGACATTGATAAATTATTCCACGAACTAGAGTGGAATGTTAAAGTGATAGAAATTGATAGGATATATGAAACAGATGCTTTGTATCCATGGAAAGGGAAAGGAAGTGTGAAAAAGAACGTGGTTCAATATCGCATCAGAGACGAATTTCGAGGATGGAAGTATAAACCTAAATTGTTTGAAAAGATGATGGAGAATTTACATAAAGAAGATGCGATGATTGATTTTGATCCTGTAAAAGATACCTAAAAAATTATCAGTTTCAAAAACCCGACGACGACTGCAACAAAAGTAGCAGTGATGATCGGAAGTATGACTTTGTAGACAATCGTTGTTAACGTACCAACAGAACTAGATAATTGTCGGATCGATTCTGACATCTCCGATAGACTCTCAACTTCTAGTGTCCTTAGATAATCCTTATCGACTTTTGGAATTTCCCCCTTTGCTTGCTCTTCTATTCCCGGATAGAGTCTTTTAACAGCTCTACTCAGTTTATGGAACTCAACTGTGCAAAACCTATCCTCATAATCAATGGTAATTTTTCTCGGAGACAGGTTACAAACACCGATAACTAAAATACCCTCAAATCCAGGATCGACTTGGGGACCAGATAGCAGCACTAATCCTTTCCTTGCATAATATGATCTAAGACCGATATGTGCTGCCACGGTGTCTGAAAGCTTTACTTTTTCTAAGGTCGTTAAGAGTGCAAACTCACCAGGATTTATTGTTATCCCCCTTTCTCTCTCTATGTCAATCTGTTTCTCTAAATGGCTAACTATGCCCCTTTTACCAAGTCGCATGTCATAGCTTGCTGGCTCTAAGTTTGAATCTAAAAAATCCTCAATTACAAGCTCCCCCTTTTCTATCATCTCAAGAATCTCGCCGTCAGTCATTAACAATGCCTATCTCACCTCATTTTTTAGCTATGATATTACAAGTATTTAGCAATTATGTAAGAATCCTGCCTCATCACAACCCCCTTCAGCACTTTGCTCTACCGCATCAACTCACGTTTCATGCTTTAGAGAATATAACACTATCCCCCCGATCTTCTCTCTCTTTATTTTATTGGCGCC
>JASEEV010000039.1 GCA_030019435.1 Methanocellales archaeon
TTTTGCAGCGTAGAGCTCCTAACAATCTTTCTCTCTACCAAAAAATCTTGCAACATCAAGGGCAATACGATGTGAACATGCCCCTTCCTTCCATAACAATCATCTTCTTCATAGCACCACGTCTCACCAAATTTCTTGCACAGTCAATACCATTGACGCACGTCTCTCTATTAAAACTTTTGTGGTCGTTTGTGATATGATCGCATTCGATGGGAAATCTTTGTTCAAATATGTTCAAACTTTGAGATTTATGAACAATTATGTTCAAAATCAAATCGGCAAGGGAGAATTCATTCGATGATAGAAGATACCTTACCCACTTGCTTTTTCTAAAAGAACTTTTTGTACAATCGTTGTTCAATCCCTTTATAGCCATGTTCAAAGAGACATCCACTTAGAACTCACGGGGATGGAGGTGGTTCGAGCGCCGAGGAGGGGCGCTATAAAAAATACCCAAACAAAAGGAGAAAAAAGATGAACGGAAAGATTTTGACAAGTCTACTAGTGATCGGCATCGTGATAGGATTGACAGGCGGAGCGACGTTTGCGTACTTCAGCGACACCGAGACGAGCACTGGGAACGTGTTCAGTGCAGGGACGCTGGACTTGCAGGTAGGGTTACCTTGCGGCGAAGTAGACAATCCAGGAGCGCTGTTTACCTTCTCAAACCTGAAGCCATGCCAGTCCGAGACCATGGAGATTGGTTTCGATAATGTGGGCAGCCTTCCTGGTAAGGTGACCGTCAGCCTATCGCTTGCCGATAATGATGACTCAAGCGCAGCCACCAGCGAGTTCCCAACAGGCGATGTGAACGGGGATGACTTCGCCAAGTGTCTCATCATAACCGCGGCATACTCCGACGAGAACTTGGACGGCGATTATGATGATCCTGGCGAAGATGTCCTGAGTGCGTGGAAAGCCTATGCTGATGCTGATGGCGATGGCAAGCTAAGCATCTATGAGATGGCTCAGAAAGCCTGGACCTTGGGTCCGACCATCCCCGGTGACGGCGAAGGCGGAGAGAAAGCCAAAGTTAAGCTCACCATCCACTTCGATGACACCGAGTACTTAGATGCCGGCTATACCGATGTCAATGACCTCCAGGCTGAGGGTGTCGCTGTAACCATCACCGCGGTCCTCACTCAGACCTAACCCAACCCTAACCAGTCAGGAGAGGTAGGACAGGATTAGGAAACGAAACTGTCCTACCTACGTGGATTCTAGTTGAATCCACCCTCCATAATTTAGGAGAATCGATCATGGACAGACGAATATTAGCAGCAGTGCTAGTGATAGGCTTAGTTGCATCAGCAGGTGCGGGAGCATACGCCTACTTCAGCGATAGCGAGAGCTCTACAGGGAACACGTTTGCTGCTGGGACGCTTGATCTGAAAATTGTAGATCGGGATGAACCTGTTTGGGGAGATGGCGTCACTGCGACTTGGACGGCAACAAATATGAAGCCCGGAGATAGCTTCGCATTCGGTGTGGAATTTGTAGGATTGGGAAGAAGTGGCACCATAACACCAGATCATCTTGAGATAACCTGTGATTACAGCGTGATCGAAGAAGTTCCACAGACGGAATCTGATACCGACCCACACACGGACCAAAATCCAGACAGCATGGCAAAGCAAATGAATATCACAAGATTCCTGTACAACGCTGTCGATTACTTACCATCCATTCAAGATGTTGATTTCGATGGGAAGAAAACATTTTATGACCTAAAACGAGCCCCAGTCGACAATTTGCCAATACCTCAAATCGCTGATGGACAACAAAACTTCAGATTAAGCGTCGAGTTCCTCGAAGGTGCAGGCAACGAATTCCAGGGAGATACATTTGATCTGACGATGATCTTCACCTTGAACCAAGACAGCAGCCAGTAGACATAAGAACACAAATGAGAGGAGTAATTCCTCTCTTTTTTAATTTATGGGAGAAAAAAGAATTGAAAATTCGAATAAAATCATGATCATCACTTCAAAGAGGGGCTGAATGGGAACACCAAAAATATTGGCGAGCATCGTGATAATAGGGATAATAATGGCAACAGTAGGAGCGACGATGGCTTACTTCAGTGATGTTGAAACTAGCGGGGAAAACACGCTCAGTGCCGGAACCCTTGATCTGAAGATAAAGGATCAGGATGAATACTTCTACAGAGATGGTGTTTCTGCAACATGGACTCTTTCAGACATGAAACCCGGGGACTCCATAGATGGATGGGTGCGTCTCAGGAGCGATGGCAGCATAGCAGCGGATCATCTTGAGATAAACGTTAGCAATGTTGTAGAAGATCCACCAGGCCCAGAATCGGACACCGAAGAAAACACTACGGACATGGACAAAGAAATGATAATTACTGAGATGAATTACACATATTACACGGGCACTGTTCACGCTAATTGTCTGGAATTGCTAGACGATACAGATGGTGACGGAAAAATATCGCTTGACGAACTTGAGGCGCAGGGCATTGACAATCTCCCAGCACCACCTAAAGGTAGGTATTACACTCTTTATATGACCATTATGTTTGATCCAGATGCTGACAACGATTACCAAGGAGATATCCTGAATGCAACGTTCACGTTCACCTTGAACCAAGATGTCAGTCAATAGAGAGAGAACATGAAGAAGATAGAGACACTCGGAATTGGAATCATAATCATCGTATTAGGTGTTTTTCTAATTTTTTTCAGACCGACCATGCTTGGTGGCGATACACAGTATCTGATCGTTCTGAGCGGAAGCATGGAGCCAGCGATAAAGATGGGAAGCGTGGTGGTGGTCAAGCCAGCAGACACCCTGCAAGAAGGGGACATCATATGCTTCAAAAACTCCGAGCAAAAGGTCACCCACAGGATATATGAGGTGCTTGAAGATGGATTTAAAACGAAGGGCGATGCCAACGAGGATCCAGATGCGAGGATCATTCACCCAGATGAGATACTCGGGCAGGTGATGTTCAGCATCCCATATCTAGGGTATCTTAGTCACCATGCCAGATCACCCCTTGGTTTTGTGCTATTGGTAATCTTACCAGCAGCCCTGCTGATCATAGGTGAGATCCGGAAGATCTTAAAATACTGTAGGGAGGGTGGAGACCTTGATCAAGAATAGTACGATCATGTTTATGATGATATTCGTCGCATCGTTTTTGTTAGGGTCCATGATATTCGGAGGGACACATGCGTATCTTAGCGATACGGAAACGAGCACAGGGAATACCTTCATAGCCGCTTGGTATAGATCAGGGGAGATCGTTGGTTTCAACGTTCCAGCGGAAGTAATATCAGGGAATGTTGCGAATTTCACCGTCTATTTTGAGAACACGGGGAATGTCAATCTTTCGGCTAAAGCCGTCATTGAGATAAGGAGAGGTAAAAACGGAGAGATCGCTGCAACCGTGAACAGCTCAATTGTTTCTGTGAGCATTGGAGAGATTAAGGAAATCACGGCTTCATGGGACACCACTGACGCCAATCATGGGAATTATAGGGCTACTGCACGAGTTTTCTATGACTATGAAGATGAAGAATTTGAAGCACCTCTGGAGACTCCGCCGACAGATCCAGTGAGGTTCAAAATCGTAAACTCCACATCAAACAACGTGATGAACTCATCTGGAAATGAATCGACAACAAACCCAACTTCTCAGGAAAACACGACACCGACGGATTCATCTCCGATCAATGAAACAGCACAGGAGGATAACTCAACTTCAATAAATGAGATAAATCCCGGCCCTATCAACTCCACCGAAAACACAACAGGAAATACCACCACAGATCCTACCCCCGCTCCGACGAACACGACAAACAGCGATAGCCCCACTGAACCAAATGAAACAGCAGATAACTCAACTGAACCAGAAAACGACACAACTGATGCCAACGAGAGCTCGGATTCAACCCCAGATGGGAATGGTACTGCGGCGAACTCCACTTCTGATACAAGTACTCTAACCAACCATGATCTTCTGATTGATCCAAAAACCTATGTGTCTGATGCCTATAGGATAGGGATATCATGAGCAAATACAAACTCGGGATAGCGGAACTGGATAAAATCCTAGGCGGCATAGGGAGCGGAACAAACATAATGCTAATTGGACCGCCGATGTGCGGGAAAGATATATTTGTCAACAACATCGTGCATGCTGGCTTAATGAAGGGTGAAGGAATTATTCTCGTATCCACAAGAGAGCACGGTGAAGGTGTGCTCAAGTGGTTTGAGCAGAGCGAGCTGGACATAGAGAAGGACAGAGAGCGATTCGGAATCGTGGACTGCGTATCAAGAACGCTCGGGATGGATGTATCCGACACGCAAAACATAAAGAGGGCATCGAGCCCGATGGATCTAACAGGCATCGGTATCAGGATAGGTCAGTTTTTTGAAAATTTTTGGATGAAAGTTGGTATTCGAAAAATTAGGCTAGTCATCAACTCATTATCGACGATGCTGATGTATTCCAACCTACCAACAGTTTTCAGGTTCTTACATGTCTTCACGGGGCGCATCAAGGTTGCAGATGCCATCGGCATCTATGTGATCGAGAGTGGCATGCACGATGAGCAGACTATCGCAACGCTCAAACAGTTGTTCGACGGTGTGATCGAGATCAAAGAGGAGGAGGGTCGATTTTTCATTAGGGCAAGAGGATTGGGCTCGAAGCCAACCAAATGGGTTGAGGTCGAAGGAGCGAATATTGCTACTAAGCATGGTGTATCACATGTCATCAGTTGAACTTCATGTCCGAACGTTTCTTCTCGTCAAAGTTGGCGAGAGCAATGACATCGATGACATATGTCAAATGATCGCAAATGTCTACGAGGTGTCCTCGGCAGTCCACAAAGTGTTAGGGTGCTATGATTTATTGATCGAATGTTATGGCGACATTAAACACGTCAAAGAAAAGATAATAGGTCCGTTAACAGACAAACACAACGTCGTTTATTCCTTGGTCAACGTCGACTCATTAAGTGAATTTATCCAAAATCTCTAATCATGCCAGAACCTCTTGGTTTTAACATAGCTTCTCTC
>JASEEV010000003.1 GCA_030019435.1 Methanocellales archaeon
ACCCTCTGTAATCTTGGCTTTAAACACTGCATTCTCCCTAGCTATCTCCAAAATCATCGATCTAAAGTCCCTGCGCAATCCTTTGACCAGCTCTGGTATTAGTTCAGGCGTAGGAAGTTTAGCTAATTCCATACATTCATCACCTTTTATTGTCATATTGTGTAATTAATTGTATTTAAATGTTCCGAATCTGGAGTGGTACTGAAGTGAACACCACGATCAAAACAGGGAGCTACTGAAACAGCATGCACATTCTTCTGTTGAGATAGCATCTATCATTCTACATATTAACACAATGAATGAACATCACCTTAGAAATCTTGGCGCCTGCATATGGTTGGCGTTCCGCGTAAAGCCTTCATAGGCATTCGCAATAGAATCGTATGCCTTGATTATTTCATCTTTTTACACATGATAGATTGATAAGTCATCCTGTCCAACATGTGCATGATGTCCGTGCCACAAGACTTGATCGACAAAATCGAAGATCTCAGGGAGAGAGCGCTTCATTTGGAGGAACTCCCGAAAGGATTTGCGTCGGATCCAATAGAGCAAGAGTATCTAGAGTTCGAGAACTTAGCAAAGTTACATCCATACATGGGTGAAAAACTCGAGGAAGTATATCTTCTCCTCGTCAGAGCAAAATTCGGAAAAATTCATGAGTTTTCAGCATTTCATCTGCTAAAAAGTCTTCTCATAGTATCAACGATCGCATCCGTGATAGGCTGCGGAATCATCCTTTTGGTCGGAGTGTCTGCACGGATGCTATCTCAGGATCAAATAGCGCTCATGAGCTCGTTCATCATAGGAGTTTTTTCAGCCGTATTTTGTCACGAAATGGCGCATGTGTTGATCATGGTGAAGAGCTTTGGCATCATCGGGACGATCCATTCCTCATTCATGATAGGATTGGTTCCACGTGTTAGCGAAGAGGTTAAGGCACATTCCTGCACCAGATTGGCTGCTTATTCTTCTGGACCCTTAGCGAACTTGGCTCTCGTTCTACTTGCCCTTTTATCATTCAAAAACGTTGTTGCTATGGTCAATCTCTTCGTACTAGTCATAAATATCATCCCTATCGGCGAAGGATTGGTTATGACAGACGGAAAACAGGTTTTGCGAGAGATAGCATGCTGGAAATAGATGGCTCATATGGAGAAGGGGGAGGGCAAATCCTCAGGACAACGATCGCGTTATCAGCAGTCACTGGGAGGTCAGTTTGCATTAAGAATATAAGGGCAAAAAGACCAAAGCCTGGATTAGCTGCTCAACATTTGGAGTCAGTGCGTTGTGTCGCATTGCTCACAGGTGCCAAGGTGGAGGGATTAAAATTAGGATCCACAGAGTTGACATTCTCTCCAAAGGAGGTCAAAAGCGGTGAATACGATATCGACATTGGCACGGCGGGCAGCACAACTCTTCTCCTACAATGCCTGATGCCGGCAGCGATGCATGCTAAAGACGTCGTTTCGCTTCACATAAGAGGCGGCACAGATGTCGCATGGTCTCCGCCAATCGATCATCTCAGATATGTCATGCTGCCAACGATAGCGAAAATGGGATATGACGCTCACATCGATTTAATCAGGAGAGGATACTACCCAAGGGGAGGAGGGCTGGTGAAAGCAACCATACATCCCTCTGATCTAAGTGGAATTGTGCTAAAGAGGGAAAAAATCGAGATTAGGGGCATTTCCCATAGTTCAAGACTGCCAGAGCACGTTGCAATTAGACAAGCAATGTCTGCAAGAGAGGTGCTAGCAGAAGAGGGATATGATGCCCAAATATCCACAGAATGTAGCCAATATGAGTCCACTGGTAGTGGAATCACACTATGGTGTCCTGGAACGGGCGGGAGTTCGCTTGGGGAAAGGGGTAAACCCGCTGAGGAGGTTGGAAGAGAGGCAGCAAGAGCCCTTCTAGAGGAATTGAGATCTGGTGCCAGCACTGATGTCCATCTAGCGGATCAGTTGATACCATACATGGCATTAGCCGATGGAAAATGTTCCCTCACCACGAGATTGCTAACATCACATGCAAGAACGAACATCTGGGTGGTCGAAAGATTCTTGGACGTGCAATTTGAAGTAGAGGAAAACGAGTTGGTTTGGATCAGGAAATGATCTCCAGAAAAGCTGGCGGGATGCTCTCTGATAGACAAATTTGATCGTTGACTTTCATCATCTTGATTCCGCTCGATTGCGCCTTCTGGGCATCGATGATTATTATCACGGGCTGGTCAGTCCTAAATTTTGCGACCCTGATCGCCTCCTCAAACGAGGTGCTCAGGTGAACATATCTTTGCCCGACTGGCTTCAGCCCAACCTCCATGACCCTGCCAGCCTCCTCCATGGTCGTCCCATAATACAGTTCTGGCAGCTTGTTGGCTGGAAAGTCAAGATCCACGTTGACGGAATGAGCATATCTAGCTCGAATCTTCTCTCCACTTAGCTCATATCTTCCTTTGACATCGGACTCTATCAAGGCAAACAAATGTTCTCTGTGAAACCATCGATACTTGCCCTCTAGTGCACTGATTAGTTGATTTGCATCCACCCATCCTTGCTCATTCATCTTCAGACCTAGCTCGTGGGGAAAATGTCGTAATGCGCCAGAGACCATCTTTCCAAGCTTGGTCACCCTGGTCTCATCTAGAACAAAACGTCCATAGTTGCCGCACTCGCATTTTTCGCCCCTAAAATATCCATGCTTGATGCACATTCGTATCTGTCCAGTTTCCATATTGCTCACCCAGGAAAATCTTTTCTGATCCGATGTGAACATCATACACAAAGCTCTCAGAGCAGAAATAATTGATGGAACGATGAGGCTGAGAGAAGCGCTCAGAGGAAAACTGAGCGAGGAGGAGTTGAGATCCTAGCTGTCAGGAAATGTGGGAACTTCGCACCCCATGTCTACCGAGTGGCCGTTGACTTTAGAGTGTCATAGCCTATGATATCGCTTAGAGTTATCTATAAGAGTTAAACGTATTATTACTTGGTACGATATTATGAGTTTGATTATGAAATCAATTTTCGGAACAGATGGTGTGAGGGGCATCGTAAATGAGGAGTTGACGCCAAAACTTGCTCTGGATCTATGCATGAGTCTAGGAACGTTTCTTAGCGGGGGAACTGTGGCAATAGGTAGGGACACGAGAATATCTGGCGAGATGTTCAAAAATGCTGCGATATCTGGCTTGTTGGCAACGGGTTGCAAGGTGGTCGATGTTGGGATTGCGCCCACGCCAGCTATCCACTACTATGTGAGAGATGCTACGGATGCTGGCATCATCATAACCGCATCTCACAACCCTAGGGAATACAATGGCTTGAAGTTCGTGGCAGGTGATGGCATTGGGTTCAGCAGAGAGGCGGAAAGAAAAGTAGAACAGATCTACGCTGAGAAGAAGTTCAGACACGTAGAGTGGGATGAGACTGGCGCATTATCTACAGATGATGTGATCCAAAGATACAAAGATGGAATCAAAAAACTCGTCAACGTGGAGAAAATACGAAAAATGAATTTCAAGGTGGTCGTGGACACGGGCTGCGGTGCTGGAGGCGTTGTGACACCTTCTTTATTAAGAGAATTGGGCTGCACCGTGATCACGTTGAACGCACAATTGGATGGAACCTTCCCCAAAAGACCGCCAGAACCAACTGGCGAAGTCCTCGGAGATCTAATTGCGCTGGTGCAGAGGAGCGGTGCAGACCTAGGGGTGGCACATGATGGTGATGCCGATAGGGTCGTTTTCGTGGACGAGCATGGCTCTTTCGTGAATGAGGATGTGCTACTCGCGATATGCGCAAAAGATGCATTGCAAGAGAGAAAAGGTGTTATTGTAACTCCAGTGAGCTCATCGTTATGCGTTAAAGACGTCGTAGAGCAATGTGGCGGAGAGCTGGTGTGGACACCTATAGGAAGCATCCATGTGGCGAGGAAAATGATGGAACTGGGGGCAGTATTCGGTGGAGAGGGCAACGGAGGACTGATATTCCCCAAGCATCAATATTGCAGGGATGGTGCCATGGCGGTTGCAAAGATTCTGGAGATGCTTTGTGAAAAGAAGATGTCCCAGCTTGTTGACGAAATACCACGCTACTATAACGTGAAGGACAAAGTGAAAGTCCTCGACAAAGAGGGCGTGATGGAGAAGGTCTTAGGGGTGGTCAAGGGTAACGTAGATATAACGGATGGAGTGAAAATCTGGCATGATGATGGATGGGTATTGATCAGGGCTTCTGGAACCGAGCCCATCATTCGCATCTATGCAGAATCCAAGTCAGAAGAGAGAGCTAACGAGCTCGCTCAGGACGGCATCAAGTTGATCGAGCAAGTGAGCTGAATGTCGAAAATAATGGTCACTGGATGCAGCGGGTTCATCGGTACCCATCTGACCAAGCGGCTTCTAGAGAGCGGTTTTCATGTGATTGGGTATGATCTGAACGCATCATTGCTCAGAGATCGCAATTTTGAGTTCATCAAGGGAGACATACTCGATGTAGAAAAATTACAAGAGAGTATGGGTGGTTGTAAGAGCGTATTTCATCTGGCTGCGCAGACAAAAGTTCCTGCCTCGACCGAAAATCCTCTTGCAGATTTCAAAACAAATGCAGAGGGGACTTTTAACGTGCTCTCCGTGGCTAAGGAGCATGGAGCAAAAGTAGTATACGCATCGACGTCCACGGTGTACGGCATAGCTGAGACACCAACCAAAGAATCACATCCATTGCAGCCGATCTCTTTCTATGGCGCATCGAAGGCAGCGGGCGATATGTATTGTTTTGCGTTTAACAGCACGTTTGGGTTGGATACGATAGTACTCCGAATCTTCAACGCATATGGTCCAGGTAATGCAAAGGGCGTGATGTATGATTTGTTCAAGAAGTTGGAACGTGACCCCACGTACTTGGAGATCATAGGAACTGGATTGCAAGAGAAGGACTACATCTACATCGATGATACAGTAGATGCTCTCATGATCGCATACGAGAGAGGAGCATCAGGCGAAGCGTACAACGTCGGTAGCGGTATCTCCACGACGGTGAATGAAATCGCAGAGCTCATTTTTGATATCTTGGATATTCACCCCAAGGTAACGTACACAGGAAAATCCTGGAAAGGAGATGTCGAATCCTCCTTGGCAGATATATCAAAATTAAAAAATTTGGGCTGGAATCCTAAAGTAGGCATAGAAGATGGGATTGAAAAATTGTATGAGTGGATGCAGTGAGAAGATTTTGATCATCCAAGCCTGTCCCATCTTCTCCTTTTATATGCTATGACCGCTACTATGAGTAACGCTATGACGATTCCCGCGATGATGCCATACTTTCCAAGTGCAACAAGTGCCAGTCCGCCTGCATGCTCTCCTTTCGCAGCTCTTGCACTGTCATAGGCTCTTGTTGCCTCATCATAAGCATGTTCAGCTGCCGCTCTTGATTCATTCATTTTCGCTGCATCATAGAATGCCCTAGCGTTTTCTAAGAATTTTTCTGCCGACTCGAGGAAGTCTTTTGCCGTCTCCAGCATTGATGAAGGGACGCCTGCATCTTCGGCAGATGCGATTTCCTCTTCAGCCCGTATTATTCGCATCTCAGCGTCATGTATCGCCCTATACACCCCTATAAATTCCTCGGTCGTTACATCTACGGAGATCGACGTCAGAACTTCATCCCCTATCTTGATCTCCATCAAGACGATGTATGTCCTCTTCTCAACTTCTGGCGCGGTGCCATCCAGCTTAATCGTCATGTTATCAAACGCTGCATGATCGAAGTCAAAAGTGAAGGTGGACCTGTCATCTGTCTTTGTCTCTGACGTTTCACCGTACGTAGTTATCCTCCAAAATGGATCTTCTAAGCGCGTGTCAAACTTTAACGTCGTTTTAACAGTTAGATTGGGGCTGACCTCCTCTAAGAAAACTTCTGGATGTACTTTTTCCTTGACCATGAGAATATCAGGAATCCCTCTCCTTTTCTCTGGAACTTCTCTCAAATTTTGCGTTTGCGCAAAAACGCTTTGCGATCCCATGGCGAGAACTAACAAAAAAATTATGCCAAATGTGATCAGCCTTCTCATTCCATCACCCATCAGAACAACGGTCTTAGATCTTCTGCTCTCATTAACTCTTCGAGCCTCTCGCCTTTTTTCTCGGTAAACTCTTTCATTCTTTCCTGTGCCTCTACGGCGAGTTTCTGTAGTTCTTTGATTCGTGGTATATCTGACACGCCAGATAAGAGGACGACACTCGCCACATATTTACTATCTGGGACTGGATAATCTCCCCCACGAACTTCTCCGCCCCCTATCGCTTCCTCAAGCCATAATCTTGCTTTTTCGGTTCCAACTCTGCTCAACTGATCCGGTGGTCCAGCTACCAAAATGAGCGCTTTTTCAGCACTTTTGATATCACTTGGTATCGTCAATCGCCCCATCGCCGCTCTTCGTACCAAGGAAACGACCCTGGTAGTTGCATCAAGCGTTTCTATGGATGTCCTCCTCCTGAGCATATTTCTGAGCTTGCTCCAGAACCCCATTCTTTTGGCCTCCTCTCTTGCATAGCCTATGACTGCAAGGTCTCCACCTTTGAGCGTGTTGATGATCTCGGACGAATCTATCACCGATTCCCCCACTCCCACTGTGGAAACCGGTGATTCGCCAGCACCAAGTATGATGCCAAACCTCCTGGCGATCTCCTCATTTATGTACTGGTATGATTCTACAAGGGTTGTTCCTTCCTTCTTCCACGAATCATTATCGAACAAAAATAGGCTATCGACCTCTTTTATAAAGGTCATGAGACTTCTGGCTGCATTCAATGAATAGAGCGAACCCTCATCATTTGATGGCAATATTCCCAGGCCATAGACGGGCTCTGTGTAGAGTTTTTTCAGCCTTCTTGCAATGACAGGGGCTCCTCCCGATCCTGTTCCGCCTCCTAGGCCAGCGACTATCAAAAATGCATCCGTCTCATGCGTACCTCGTATGTCCACAGCGCTTTGAATCGTGTAAATATCATCTGTGGCTATCTTTGCGCCCAGCTCATTGTCTGCACCAATGCCATGACCCTTTGCTATCGTTTGGCCTATGAGCAGACGATCATCCATTGGTATGTATCTCAGACCCATGAGATCTGCTTTGGCGGTATTGATGGCTAATGCCCTCGCAATGGAGTTTTGACGAGTTCTCATATCGTATTCTAGGAGCAGGTCTACTATCTTCCCCCCTGCTTGTCCAAAGCCAATTGCAAACAGTTTCATGTTTATCCGCTCAGTTTTTTGGATATTGTGTGTGACGCACTATATATATTTATTGAATATCTTTAAGGATGACATAGTTGTTATAGACATTTTTCAGACGTATCCCATCAATGGGTATCGCAAGCAGTTCCTTATCAGTTTTGACCTTTAGCTCAAGCAGATCTCCTGTTCTATCATCATAAACGATGTTGTGCACCGTTCCGATGAGAGTACCATCGCCGTATGTAACTTTTTGGCCAAGCATGTCCTTTGCTGATGGTTTGCCATCTTTGTACCGCTGTATCAGTTGCCAGATCAATTTTTCCTTTCTTTCAAATGAATCCATGCTAATTCCCATGAGCTTTGCAAGCGCTTTGGCATCCACGATATCGCCAAGACCCCTCAATTCTTGTCTCCTCTGCAAGTCATACAGCATCGTATATATCAGGGCCTGAGCATGGGCAAATGGATCTTTGCCAGGATGGGCAAGACATTCGTTTGCTATCTTTTGAACCTCATCACCAATGATCTTCGAAAGTTCTTCTTTGGAGGGCTCGTTATCCATGCCAGGCGGGATCATAAAATCTTCCTTGATGAAGTGCTCTATGGTCGCATCATCAACTGGCTCCATGAGGAAGTTCCAAGGAAAGAGTCGGGATCGTAGATAATTATAGACCTTGTCCATCATTATTTCCGTTTTCATGATTTCCCTCTGAGCATTTGATACAGTTTTGATATTTTGGAGGGCTCCTCCTTTTTCTCCTCGCTTGGCACTTCTTTTCTACAAAGCAGCCAAACCCATTTTCCGAAATCCGTTACCTCGTAGGTGTCACCGTGTCTCTCAACTAAATGATAGTCCCAGTCATCCCCGACCAGATAATCCATGCTTTCCTTCAACCGCTCATCGTACATTTCACTCACGAGCCCCTTATATTCCTCATCCTCGATATTGCAAATTTCTTGGATCTCACTTAGATTTAGCTCTCTCTCAGAGTTAACTAAGACGTTGAAGCCAATAAATGCATAGTCCCTCTCTTTTAGACGTCTCCAGCACAGGTCCAGTTGGTTACTCCTGCCCAACATTTTTTTTGCCGATTCTTGGAGAATGGTAGTCACATAATCCAAAGCTCCTAATGCGACGATGTCATTGACATCTGGAGTTGTGATCTTCACCCCTTTATCGCTCATCGTGGCGTTTTTGAGTTCGATCCTCGGTTTGGGATCGCCAAATAATATATCCGTTATCGCCCTGAAATATTGCTCTGAGAGGGGCTCTCTTTCAGAGTCGTATGGATACAGATTACCACGCCTCAGATCCAGACTAGGACCAAAGTCTGCCACCAATTCAAGAATGTCACGTCTGACTTGTGCCATACTTGCAAAAGCGCCCTCCTTTTCATCTATCGTTCTCCTTAACTTGTTCGCCTCTTTCTCTAATTGCAACCTGAGCTTGCCACCAATCCCTTTGCTTAGTAATGCCTCAATTTCTTCTATCTTTTTTCTTATGTCACCTGGTTCATCAGCGCCAACTTTCTCTTTCAAAAGCCAGTATTCGTTCGCCAGGATGTTTGCCCTCTCGTTAAAGGCGGCTTCACGCATAATTGCTCCCTATGGACACTTGTTTGATAACTCATATTAGTAACTTACTATATAAGTAGTGGTGATGAAATACGTCGTGCTCGTTGGAGATGGAATGGCAGACTATCCCCTGGAGGCGTTGGAGGGTAAGACGCCATTACAGGTCGCTCATACGCCAAACATGGATTTTATCTCAACTGAGGGGAAGAGTGGGATCGTGAGAACTATACCAGATGGTATGTATCCGGGAAGCGATATCGCCAACCTATCCATCCTTGGCTATGATCCCAGAAAATACTATACGGGCAGGGGACCTCTCGAGGCGGCAAGCATGGGAGTTTCTCTCGGCGAGGGTGAGGTGGCGTTTAGATGTAATCTGGTTACCGTGAAAGAAGACATACTCGTTGATTACAGCGCTGGGCACATATCAACTGAGGAAGGCAGGGCTCTAATACAACTCATCGACGAGAAGTTAGGGAGCGAGAGCATCAGTTTCCATCCCGGCATCAGCTATCGCCATCTATTGGTTCTCAAAGGTTGCGAGAAGGTGAGATGTGTCCCACCGCATGACATAGTAGGTCAGCCGATGGAAGAAAATCTTCCTTCTGGAGAGGGCAGCGAAGTGCTAAAAAAGCTCATGCACGACTCCAGATCCATCCTGGGAGAATACATGATCTGGCCATGGGGACCTGGCAAAGCGCCACACATGCCTTCTTTTAAGGACAAATACGATCTCAGCGGCTCTGTGATCTCAGCCGTAAATCTGATAAAAGGCATTGGGAGATGTGCTGGGTTGCAAATCATCAATGTGCCAGGCGCTACTGGTTACTTGGATACGAACTATAAGGGAAAGGCAGATTACGCATTAAGCTCCTTAGAAAACAAAGACTTCGTCTTCGTGCATGTCGAGGCGCCGGATGAAGCAGGTCATGCAGGTGACATTAGGGCTAAGATCAAGGCCATAGAGGATTTTGACGAGAAGGTCGTGGGAACGATGCTGGATGGCTTAAGTAAATATGAGGGATATAAGATAATGGTGCTGCCAGACCATCCCACACCGATATCACTCAGAACCCATACTTCAGATCCTGTGCAGTATGCCATGTTCTCCACGTGTGAACTCTCGACCAGGAGGTTTATCGAGGAAGGACACGAACTGATGGACCTCTTTATCAAAGGGTGTTAGCGATGGATCATATCAAGGTAAAGGCCCCTGCAACGTCCGCCAACCTAGGTGCAGGTTTTGACGTATTTGGCATGGCACTGCAAATGCCATATGACGTCATTGAGCTTGTGCCCCATGATAGCATAGAGATAGAAGTCGACGGAGTTGGTGGAGAGCGAATTCCCACTGATCCCACAAAGAACACGGCAGGCATTACTGCCTCCGAGCTAGGATGTACTGCCAAGATTACGGTTCACAAGGGGATCATGCCATATAGCGGACTTGGGTCTTCTGCAGCTAGTGCGGCGGGAGCTGCCTTTGGTCTCAACAAGCTCTTTGATCTCGGTCTCTCGGACAATGAACTGATCAGGGCAGCGGTTAAAGGTGAAGAAGTCGTGTCTGGAGCGGCACATGCGGATAATGTTGCCCCCTCGCTACTAGGAGGATTCACGATCGTGCATGGCGAAGGCGTAATCCGATTGGACCCACCTGCCATCGGCATCGTTGCAGTCCTACCAGATATTTTTGTGGAAACAAGGGTTGCACGATCGCTATTACCGCAAAAAGTACCGCTGGAAGACTTGGTTTTTAACATTGGAAATGCATCCTCGTTGATCATCGGCATGGTTACCGGAAATCTGGAGCTGATCGGCAGGAGCATGCAAGATCGCATCATCGCACCAGTAAGGGCAAAGCTCATTCCTGGTTACGATGAGGTGAGAGAGAGCGCTCTGCGAGCAGGTGCAGCTGGGGTAACGATCAGCGGCTCAGGTCCAGCCATGATTGCCGTCTGCGAGCTTGGGCGAAGAGGGCAAATAGCAGATGCGATGGTGGACGCATTCGAGCGCAATGGGATAAAAAGCGAATCCTTTGTAACTCAACCTGGTGGTGGCGCGGAGATTATGGGGGAGCATGAATGAAAGGCAGGATATTAAAGCTCTTGATGGCAGCAATCATCATCTCTGCTATCCTAGTTGTCTGGTCTAGCACCAGGATGATAGGGCCATCAACAGGCCCATCAGCAAGTCCAACGCCTACGCCAACACCGACCATAACTCTGCCCGAAGGGCACCCACCAATAGGGAGAATCAAATCAGTCTCCTTTGACAAAGACGAGTATTATGCAGGAGACGTCGTCATCGCAGCATTAGAGGTGGAAAATATTGGTGGTGCAGACATCACCTCTGAAAAAGTTACGATCAAGGCTACATGCGTCAGATTAGACGATTTTTTGGCAAACCTTTATCTTAAAACCCTGAGCAAAGAGGAAAGGACGGAAACGTACACGATGGATTTCTCAGAAACGATAGGGTCAGGGCAGACAGAAATATTGTCAGCAAGCTTTAACACCTTGGCAGAAATAGAGGCGAGTGGAATGAAGGTGAGCCTAGCAGGCGACTATGATATTCTGGTAACGCTGGACATAGATAGCAAAAGAGCGGATGCTGTGGAGTTAAAGCTAACCTTGCTAGGGGCATGATCTTGAGGGCTGAAGCATTTGTAGTTAAAGGAATCCCGACGATCGAGAAGGGAGATGACCTGGGTAAGATCATATCTGAGTTGGCGCAACTGGAGGATGGGGACATCATAGTAGTCGCCTCTACCGTCGTTGCAAAGTCAGAGGGGAGGGTGCTCCGCCTAGATGACATAAAGCCCGGCGATGATGCAAAACGAATTGCGCGCATGAATGATGAAGATGCGAGATTTGTTCAGGTGGTCTTGAACGAGAGTGAGGAGGTGCTAATCGAGAGCCCATTCATGTTAACTCAGACTCATACAGGGCATATATGCGTGAATGCTGGTATAGATCGATCAAACATTCAGGAAGGATTTGTACTGTTGTTACCAGAAGATCCAGATGGAAGCGCAAAAAAGATCAGGGATGCGATGGGCAAGCACGTTGTGGTAATCATCACGGACACATGTGGCAGACCCTTCCGGATCGGGCAAACTGGCATCGCAATTGGATGTGCTGGCATCGCCTCTACTAAGGACTGGAAGGGTGAAAAGGATCTATTTGGTAGAGAGCTAAAAGTAACGAATGAGGCAATCATAGATGAGTTGGCTGGTTTTGCGAATCTGTTGATGGGCGAAGCTTCTGGAAGAACGCCAGTGGTGATACTTCGTGGAGTCCGGTGGGGAGAAAGCGAAAATGGGATCAGAAGCATATATAGGCCGGAAGCGGAAGATCTGATAAAAAAGGCGCTTAAAAAGGATGCTCCGGCTGGATGATGAACTAGGGTTAAAAAGACAGCAGAACCAACCGTGGAGTGATTTCCGGTAGCTGAATATTTTTTATGATGAACTAGTCAAATAATCGGCTATGTTGGAAATTAATTGATTATTATCTAAGACATTGTATGGCTCCGTTAAAAAAGTCAGATCGCTGATTGCCAGAACTTTTGAGTCGTCTGTAAGGACCATAGGCGAGTATTTTCCTTTTATTCCTTTGCTTGAAGAATATGTGTTTTCGTCGGTGAACATGATTCCTTCCTCGCTGGGGTAAATCGAACTCGACACGTAGAACACCACTCTATCCAAGTCTTTCGTTATGCTGTTTTCTTTAAAATCGCTCAGATAGATGTATTGGAAATTTCCTTCATTGTCCTTTAGATTATAAAGATAGTCATTCCAGAATATGATTCCAAAGTTGGATGACAAGGCGTTTATCTCGCTATCTCTGGTAGGATCTGCGATCATCAGCAGCTTCCCACCGCCATCTACGAAATTTTTAACTTGATCTATTTCCTCTTCAGAAAAAGGAGTCACTGGCAAGATCACCACAAATGAGTCGACATGTTCTAGTTCTTCTTCTAAACTTTTATTTCCTTTCAGATATTCAACAGAATACCCTCTTGAGATGATCCTTGATGCAAGTACGTTCAATTCTTCAGGCTCGAAATTATTGTCGTGAGAAAAATCAAATAAGACAGTTCCATCCCCCTTCTCATACACGTCAATGAATTCGCCCAAGACATGTGAGGAGATGTTTATATCTCTCACATCCTGTAGGTTTGTTGGCGGCGCAAAGTACATTCCCCTATAAAAAACCAGAGTTTGTAATAAGATGACGATGAACACGACCATCAGCACGAAAGGTATTTTCCTCATTTTCTCACCTTGGCTCGATGTAAAGATAATAATTAATTGGCACCGTGTTTGTTTGTTGGCTCAATGCAGATTCATCCACAAAAAACGGGCGATGGATGAACGTTATGTTCAGTTTTTCGTTGATGTCTACTAGCCCATAATTAGCTATGCAGGCATAGCCTGCAGCCTTTTCAATCGCATCTGACTTTGATCCGATTTCGTCTATGAGCCCATACTTCAGCCCATCGATCCCTACATAGATTTCCGCCTTGGACAGCTCCTCTTTGTCTATCTTTAGTCGGTCACCTCTTTGAGCTATGACCGCTCTCAGAAAACTTTCCTTGACCATCTCAACTTGGCTTGCATAGTACTTTCTTGATTGACCTGTGGTCTTGTAGGGGCCGGATATTATCCGTTCTTCATCCAACTCCACTGGCCTAGGTAACACAGAGGTCACACCGATGCTGCCGACCTCTGATGCTGGTTTTGCATAAATGAAATTTGAGGCTATCGCGATATAATATCCGCCGGATACTCCTGCCCCATCGATCGAGACCACGACGGGTTTCTCGTCTCTTAATCCAAGAACTTCTAGGTAGATGGCTTCAATTTTAGATGCCTCCCCTCCGGGACTGTTTATCTCCAGAACGACGGCTTTTATTGAATCGTCTTCTCTAGCGTATCTCACCATTTTAACTATATCATCTTTGGTCTTTTCATCCATAATGTGGCCATCGATCGTGATCACCCCGACATCTGGCATCTTTATCAAAAAGTTGAATATAAGGAGCCCCATGATCAGGGCTATTATGATCAAAAGGACATAAGAATCCTTCAAGCGAGTTATTTTGTTCCAGAATGGTGCAAGACCCTGCATGTTTCCTCCTTCCTTTTTAACTCGATAGATAGTATATGAAGTCCTTATATAATGCTACCTAACGATTTCGCTCATGCCCCAGCTGGGAATTGAACCCAGGTCTTAGGCTGTCCGCACAACCTTCAAAAAGATTGATCATTTCAATGACCCACCCCATCTCGCTACGCTCGATGGGCCATTTTTATGTATGTTCCTACTGAGTGTTCAACCCGACGGGGCGAACATAGGACGTTTTTGATCAAACTTTTTATTCAAAAGTTTGTGCCGCAGGCCCAAAGGATATCCACTACCCTACTGGGGCTGATTTTTGTCATATCTTTCTTTATATAGCTTTATTGATCTCTCGATCGAGTTTTTCGCTTCTTTCGAGTCTTTCCATCCTACCATTTCTACTTTTTTCCCCTCGAGCTCTTTGTATACCTGGAAGAAATGTGCTATTTCTCTCAACATCTGCTGTGGCAAGTTTTCTGCATCTTTTGCCTCTTCAAATCTTGGATCATATTCTGGCACGCAGAGTATCTTGTCATCTGGCTTGCCCGCGTCTATGAGTCTTAACATGGCTATCGGTCTGCATTCTATTAGCATTCCTGGATGTGTTGGGTTTGTTACAAGCACTAGTCATCTCCATCCTCTGCTAGCGTCTGCGGTATTATCCCATAGTCTCCTGGATAATGGAGGGGTGAAAATAATACTCTGTCTAGCTTGAATATATTGCGCTTCTTGTCGTATTCGTATTTGTTCTGTGAGCCTTTTGGTATCTCCACTACCACGTTGATTATATCCGGTGGCTTCTTTCCCGGCTCTATGTCATGCCATAGATTCATCGTTCCACCTCACATCTCTCTTGTTCTCTTATGATCCTTGCGATGTCATCTCCCACGTCAGAGGTTTTGGAAGAGCCTCCCATATCATACGTCCTGACGTTGCCTTTGCTTATGCTCTGTTCTATCGCTCTTACTATCGTGTTCGATGCCTCCCTCTCCCCAAGATGCTCCAAAAGCATCGCTCCAGCCCAGATCGTGGCAATGGGATTTGCTTTGTTCTTTCCTTTATGTTTGGGAGCAGAGCCATGGATTGGCTCGAACATGCTCGTGCCTTGAGGATTGATGTTACCTCCGGGAGCGAGTCCCATACCACCCTGGATCATCGCGCCTAAGTCCGTCAGAATGTCACCGAACATGTTTGGCGTCACCACGACGTCAAACCACTCTGGGTTCTTAACGAACCACATCGCTATGGCATCCACATAGTTGAGATCCGTCCTAACGTCAGGGTAATCAGCTGCAACCTTCTCGAAGATCTCTCGCCAGAAATCATACATGGATATCACGTTTGCCTTGTCCACACTAGAGACGTGTTTTTTGCTTTTTTGAGCAAGCTCAAACGAATAGCGGATGACTCTTTCGGTGCCTTCCTTGCTGATCATTCCGACTTGGTATGCGATCTCCTCGCTGTCGGAATCGATGTCAAGGTCGAACTTAACGCGATACAACTCTCTTATGATACTTAACTCATCCTTGCTGAATCCTTTTTTCGCCCGACCTCCAATTCCGATGTAAAAATCCTCGGTGTTCTCCCTTACGACTTTGAAATTAATTTCTTTGGACCCCTTGTTCCTCAAGGGCGTCCAGACGCCTTCCAATAACCTTACAGGGCGGAGATTGATGTATTGGTCAAAGTAGAATCTTATAGCTAGCAAGATACCCTTCTCCAAAATGCCAGGCTTGACTCGTTCATCACCTACTGCACCAAAGTATATCGCCTTATATTTTTTTAGCTCCCTCAATGTATCCTCTGATATCAACTCTCCGGTCTCTAGATAGTAATCGGCTCCATGTGGATAATCGATCCACTCCAGATCAAAGCCGTGAACTTCTGCTGTAGCGTTGAGAACTTTCTTGCCCTCTGCGATGACTTCTGGACCAATCCCATCTCCACTTATAACCGGTATTTTATATATCATGCGTTCTCCCTAACATGGTTTTCGTATATTCTATCAATCCGCCATGCTCGATGATATTTCTTACGAACTCTGGTAGTGGCATGGCTTGATATCTTTCACCTTTCGTCTTGTTGTTGATCATGCCTTTTGCGAGATCCACTTCAAGAGCATCCCCTCTCTCAATCTGATCGATCTTATCGCACTCGAGCACCGGCAGCCCAACATTGATGGCATTGCGGAAAAAGATCCTGGCAAATGACTTTGCAATGATACAGCTTATGCCAGCGCCCTTCAGTGCCAGTGGTGCATGCTCTCTAGAGGACCCACATCCGAAATTTCTTCCGGCAACGATGATATCTCCTGGTTGCACTTGCTGTGCAAATTCTGGAAGTACTCCCTCAAATACATGCTTTGCTAACTCCTTGGGATCATTGATGGTGAGATACCGACCGGGAATGATGGCATCCGTATTGACGTCATCCCCGAATTTCCAAACGTTTCCCATGATGGTCTAGAGATTGTACTTAAACCATCTTAAAGCTCATCTCAAAAATAGGACGTTCTATTTTTGGACCGGCTTATATAACGTCGTTCGATCTCGTACTAGGCTCCCATGTTAGCATTGCGGTGGCTATGCTCAGAAAAACGCCATAAGTAGCCACAAACCCTATAGCCTTCTGAAGATTCATGCTCGTCATGGTCATCAGAGCGCTGGTGACCAATGGAGCGCTGATGATGAACGTCATCCAGATTGCTATCCAAAATGCGATCGAACGATTTGTCATCTCTCACAACAACCCCTTGATCTTGTCGGCAGCTTTTTCCATCTCGACGAGGATTGGACTCAACTCTGCTTTTGGGGGAGTTATGGTGACCAAAATAGCTTTGGGACCAGCACCATAAGCAATAACCTTGCCCTTTTTCAATTCTACGATAATCTGACTTGAAATACCCTTCCACAGCTCCGCCGTTGCAGTCTCTGCTGCCCCCAACATCGTCGCACTCATCGCAGCGAAAAGACCAGATATGTCGGACGCCATGAGCAAACCCTCTCTTGAAATAGTCAGGTATGTCAGGTGCCATGATAAGTCAGATGCCATGAGCAAACCCTCTCTCGAAATGATCGCTGAGGCCTCCACTTCTACCGCTTCTTTCAAGTCATCTAGAACTTTTTCCAGCATCTCTTTGGTTGTGGACATCTAACCCAACCCTATGAATTTCTCATGTGGATGTTCAGTGCAGGACCGTCTTACCATTATTGTCGCACCACCGTCACCGGACAGTGGGCATTGCGGATAACTGCATCGGCGACGCTCCCCAGCGTGATCCTCTTCAGACCAGTCAGTCCCCTGGACCCCATGATTATCATATCGTAGTTTCCTTCCTCTGCTTCGCGGATGATCGTCACGTACACATCTGGGTCGGCGATCATCTTGGTATCGCACTCGACGCCGAGCTCTTTTGCCATATTCTTGATTCTCGCGAGCGTTCTCTCACTTTCCTCCTCATGTCTCCTTTCGACCGGAGGCTCCACTGGGATGACGTTGAGTGCCGTGACGCTGACGCCAAAGACGCCATAGTCCTTGGCAAATTGTAAGGCAAATCTAGTGGCTTTTTCAGCCTCAGACGATCCGTTGACGGGTAATAACAACTTGCTTATCATCTTGTGTCCTATGTACACATATATACTATAAAAAGGTTTGGTTATTCTTCATATTTTTTACATTACTGATATAATTCTTTCTCTAATATTGTACAAAAAAGTTTATATAATATATGGTAAATTAGAAGTATGGTGTGAGTATGGAAGTCTTAGAAGAAATCTTCGGCAAGTCAGTTCACCTACAGATTCTCCTCTTATATTACAATGACAGAAGGTTCTTTGACAATATCACAGGGCTTACCGAGAGGGTAGGGAAGAGCCATGTGACCGTGCGAGGGGTAGTAGCCGATCTTATCAGAGCACGTATATTAAAAGAGACGAACATCGGAAAGTCCCGGGTCATCACGATAGATGAGGGAGGACCTTATACGAAAGCACTCCTGGAATTCCTAGACAACGTAAAAACCATAAAACAGGATACATATCTTGAGGCGCTAATGAGAAAGCGGTTGACCAAATGATGTAACCCCATTCTCACGTTTCCTCCTCCTCGTCGCGCATGAGAAACACTCCTCGTAATGCTCTCATAGCCCCATCGACCTTAGCCTCTTCATGGACTGTTATGGCGTCAGCATTGATCTCGCCCATCACCCTGCTCCCTTTGTTAACATATACCTCACCTCTTGTGATCAGATCGCCATGGATCTCGGTGTTTTGTCCGATCTTTATTTCACCCTTCGTTCTGATGCTGCCGAACAGCGTGGTTTGATCCCCGACCTTGATCGAATGAGCCCTGATGTTGCCTAACATGCGACAGTTATCTCCAATGATCGCTTTGTCTGGGATTCGGATCATGTCAAGGGTGATCTTGCTTCCATTCGGCACGATCAGTGCCTGTTCGTTGAATATATCATTCTCTTCAGAAAACAACTCGTTCAGCATTTTCTCGACCTCCTCGCTTTTTCCTAGTCGTAGAAGTTCAGCCAGATATAAGAGAATATAAACGATTACTGGGACTGGGTTTCTGATCACAATCCAGCCCTTTGCCTCAAACCCTTCTTCGATATGCACGTCATTTCCGATATCAAGATCGCCTTTCACGACCAATTTTCCTTTGATATTGGTCCGCTCACCTAGGTATGCGTCCTTTTTGGTGCGAACGTCACCGTTTATGTTTGACCAGAGATCTAGTCTGATATCCTCATCCGCTACGACATCTCCATCGATTTTTACTCGTTCGCCTATGATGATAGAGCGTGCAAAAAGTCCATAGCTGATCTCAGAGTGGTTGCCGATGAGAACATCACCATCTACTATGATCGATCGTTCTTCCATCTGCGTGTTGTCTGGCATGACAAACGCACGAAGCAATTCTGCTATACCATCACTCCCCTCTAGATATTATGCCCCAAACTTTTTCGTATGATCGATTAAATCCATCAACATTGGCATTAGATCCATGCTACGAATGCGGCTCAGCCCACCAGTGGCAGCACTGATTTCATCGTAAGCCCTGACGTTGTCAACTCTAACTCCAGGTCCTGTGATCGCTACTGGAACTGGATCAGCTGAATGATCTCTTACCGCTATGGGCGTTGAATGATCTGGTGTCACAACCACTAGCATGTCTTTCAGACCAATTATTGGCCCCAAAGCCTTATCAATCTTACCGATGAACTGTATTTTCTCCTCGATGAGACCATCGTGTCCAGATTCGTCTGCGCCTTTGATGTTCAACAGCACGAAATCATGGTCCTCTAGAGCGCCGATGGCATTTTTGACTTTGGCATCGATATTAGAGTCTACGCCTCCTGTGGCGCCTTCCGTCTCAATATAATCCAATTCGTACATTCTTCCAATCCCAATGACCAATCCGGTGGCAGCGATCACAGCTCCCTTTAGCCCATACTTCTCTGAAAAAGTCTCGATTTTTTGCACAGCGCCAGCGCCCCTGATCAGTATCACATTCGCAGGGGGCTTGCCAATCCTTTTCCGCTCTATATTGAGAGGATGTGTTTCCAGGATCTTCTCTGCCTGCTCAATAAATTCATTCAAGATGTTAGCGGTCCTCTCTGCCTCTGGTCTAAGAGCATCGACCTTTCTTGCATGCATGTGATCATGTTTGGGATCCGATGCTGTTACATGTGGGCTAAGTCCTTCCCCCCTGAGCACCATTGCAGCCCTATGCCCAGTCGATTTCTTGAATATGAGTTCCGCGTCCAAATTCACCCCTTCTTGGATCGCTTTTGCAAGTTCAGCTGTGTCACGTATCCTTCCCGCTCGCCTATCTACGATTATGCCGTCTTTCATCGTCGCAAAATTACATCTAAAAGCGACATCGCCTTCTTTCAGACGAATGCCTACACCGGCTGCCTCTAGAGGCCCTCTACCGGTATAAACTTCATACGGGTCATATCCCAACAATGCCAAATGCGCAACATCTGAGCCAGGTCTGATGCCAGGCGCGATGGGATCCATGATTCCATTGATGCCTCCCCTTGCAATCAAATCCAAATTCGGCGTCTCAGCCATCTGCAGTGGCGTTCTCCCCCCTATCGGACGGTCTGAGGCACCATCTAAAACGACCAATAGTATCTTCTTGGCGATACCCATGAGTAGATGTTCTCTCTGCTTGGTATTTAAAAACTACTCAGTTGCTTGAACCACAACTTCGTTTGGTCGATAGACGACCTCTGTCTTTCCGATCTCCACTCTGCGCAGCGGATAGATTTCTTTTGCCTCTTTATAGATGTCAGATGCGATCTTGCCGAGTACGATCTCTTGGATGAATGCAGCGAAATCAAGTTTTTTTGCCCTAGAAGTCACGATGTCATGCATCATCTGCCGAATCGTTTTTATCTGAGGGTGCCGTGCCCGTCTGACTGTGAAGCAAGATGGCTTGACTCTCACTTTATATCCATTTTGCGTGGTTGCAAGGATGTTTGCATCGATCTTGGACGTTCGCCTCTTAACCAAGGATCGCATGTAGTCGTGCGCCATTTTATGACCGATAAACATCGTGTGTGCGCCATCCCCACCTATGTCATAAATCTCAAACAGCATCTTCGTGTTTTGCTTGGACCAGTCGTTGATCAGATCGCCCAAGGTGGTCTCCATAACTCTCCCTATCAGCTTCTCGGGCTCATCAGCAGGTGTTTCCCCGACGCTCACATGGCCAAACATCTCCGGAGCGATCACGTTATACCAGTTCTTCGCTTTCCACCCTTCTTTCTTCCTCGGCATGATGTTCTCCCTATCTTATAAGAATTTAAAGATTTCTGGTAGTTCACCCACCCTTTTTCTAAACTTGTCAGGCCAATTCTCAACGTCAAGCCCCTTCTGAGCGAAAAAGGCTGCGCCCCACCTTTCCAGTCCTATTCCAGAGCAGCCAGACCAGAGTTCCTCTCCACTTTGTAGTTTCACGTTGAATCCGTCTGGATATTTGTTCCCATTCACGCTCAAGTTCTGGAATTCCAACCAATCGTTCTTGTATGGCATGTATGCCTCGTAGTCGATCGTGCCAACCTCTTTGATCTCTGCTAGGCCTGTTAGACCCTCTTGTGCCATGAACCATGGCGTAACCCATGCCTTTCTCCATTGCATGTCCAGTAGCTCATCGAACACATGTTGGTATCGCTCCTGCAATCTCTCAGAGTGCTCAACCACTTGATCCGGCTTCCCGATCCACACGAGCTCGATTCTATTGAACTCATCCACCCTCTCGATGCCGTGAATCCCCCCACTCTCATATCTATGGGATGTTCCAGATCTATCGTAGATGAATATGGGAAAAATGTCATCTGGTAAAGTTTCACCCTGTAAAAACACCCAGAACGGGGGACATTGCGCATAACACATTCCCCCTATCGGACGATCGATCTTCTCTTTGATGAGGTCCAGGGGCACTTCTTGTGTGACCTTGTAATAGTCCATGACCTCTTCCCAATACTCTGGATCCCTCGTTTTGGGAGGGCAAACATAATACATTTCTGGATAGATGGCCTTTGCATGACCAGATCTCTTCCAGACCTCCCAGGGCACCATCTTTGGAAACATCATTTCATGATAGCCTAGGGGGCGCAGAATTTCATCTTCTATGATCCCTCCAAAAGCCCTGAAAACCCTTGTGATCTGGGGTCCAAAGATCCATTGACCCCTGCCAGCGCCATGTTTGATCCAGTTGCGTTTCATCAACTCTTTCGTCGGATCTTCCCTGAATTTGTGGATCTTCTTCTTGCTTTGCCATAGCAGTTCCCAGTGTTCCTTTTTACCATATTTCCGTGATTCGATCTTTTCCATGATCAGATTGATAATTCGGTCGGGGACCCTGTTCTCTATTTGTTGCTCATCGACGTCCAAGGTAAGTAAAATCTTGCCCTCCTCATATCGCATGTCTTTGACAAATGGAATCTTCTTTTTGAGAGCCTCCTCGGATGGCAGTTGGATTGTGAACTCCTCTATCACAACGCCCCTGATCCCGATATGATGTTCGCCCAATAAAGCTGCCAAGGATCTCCTCAAGCGAAGCAGTGCATCGTGTGCTCTCACATATCGATCCGATTTGATTTCTACCGTGATGATGTTCTCATCGAGATTCCAGTTGACGACTTCGGCGCCTCCACCAGGAGGTGCACCCTTTCTCAAAATATCCTCATTCGCTTTGACCATCAGCTTAGCTACATCGTCTTTTGCCTTCGCAGCATCACTGCTAAGCTTAAACTGCCCAATCAGATGGAATTTCAGTTCATTCATGTACAATTTCCTCAGCAATCTTCAGATTCAATAGGTAATCGTCAACGGTTGCTATTAGCGTTCCGATTCCATCGATCTCAAACTCTGTGATGATCTCTCCATTTTTACAGGTGGTGCGCATGTTCTGGGTATTATCTGGTCTGATGGCCTCCATGATGATATGGGGTCTTTTATGAGGCGTCACGATCTTACCCCGGCATTTGCACTTATTCACCCTTACCACCCAACTGCTCTGTTATGATGGCATCTACGGCTTCGACGAATTTCGGCTCAGTTCCAACTGGAAGAGACGCACCAGATGCTATGTTATGTCCTCCTCCAACGCCACCAACCTTTTTTGCCGCTTCAGACATCGCAACCGATAGATCCAGTCCTTTCTGTACAAGTTTTCTTGTTCCCCGGGCGGAGATTTTTATCTTTCCTTTCTGCTCAGTCATCACAAGTATGGGTTTATCTGGCGCTACGTACTGAATGATCGTGCCTGCTAATGCTCCGATGACATCCTTATCAGAGGAATGAACGTAACGAATGCTGGTTCCTTCTTTGATATCGATTTTTTTCATTTCTGATATGGTCCTTCTTTGGTAATCTAAACATAGTTGCTGTGCCTGATCCTTCGCTCCTGCATCCCTTAAACATAATGCTAAAGCAAGCCCAGTTTTTCCCAGCTTGCCAGATGCATTGGTCATCCTCACGAATAGGGATGCATCTGATATGACCTCGTAATTCAGCTTGTAGGATTCACCTACCAACGACTCGATGGCATCTACAGACGCTTTTTTCATGACTTTTAGCACCAACGCAGATGCCAAACGTCGCAACTCCTCTGGGGAGAGCTCGCTCAGTTTTCCACCGATGTCCAACTCGTCTAGAAATGTCTGGATTTTATTGGGATCGCCTGCAATATCCACATATGGATCGGTCGAATACATGAGCAGTTCTGCAAGGTCTCCATCACCGAGCTTTAGGCGATGAGCGATCGTAACGATATTATGCTGTAGAGCTTCATCCAGGATGTCTTTGTTCGCCCCAATCATTGGCTGGCGATCTCCGAGTGCCCCCACGATCGCTAGGCCGGCTAGATCGATGTTGTTGCCGAGGTGCTTAGCAATGGCATACGTAACCCCGGAGGCAGAAAGCTCAAAAGAGCCATCGATTCCCACCAGATGAGGATTTACTTGTAGATGCTCTGTATCACTTTCAATCGGCATGTGGTGATCAATGATGACCGCATCACGCGGAATCAGGCTTGGCTGCCCACTGCCCATATCACAAAATATCGCTGGCTCATCTAACGTTCTGACAAATGCCTCATCGAGGTGGCTTACGATGTTCACATGAAAGGGGATGCCCCTTCTATATAGGGCATTGCAGATGATGCCTGCAGAAGTTATCCCATCGGCATCGTTATGCGATATAACCCGCACATAATCATGCTTGGCAAGTATTTGTGCCGCTAGTTCTGTTGCCTCTGCTAATCGTTCGATCATTTTCATCTCGAGATCAACATTTCAGCCGTTCCTAGGTTATAAACCCAATCTTCTGGGAGCACCCCTTTATTTTTATAATAATTAACCAGTCGCCTGATTTTTGATTCTATGAGCTGAAGCGCCCTTTTATTATGCACATCCTTTGGATTTAGATCGAGATGTTTTTTTAATCCCAGCGCCCTTATGATCAAATTCTGTAGATCCTCTGGAACCTTTGGTCCAACCTTTTTTTCCCTTAAGATTTGGGTGATCTTCTTTCCTGTTGCAAGTTTTACGTCTGGAACTCCATATCTGTCCCGTAGCACCAACCCGATCTCAGCAGATGACATGCCTTGCTCTCTTAGCTCAAGAATCGTCTGTTTGATCTCCTTCGCGTTTAGTTCTGACCATTCTGGTGCCTTCCTTCTAGTGTGCTTTTTCGCCATGATGTCTCTCATGTTATAGTACTACTCATTAAATATCTTTTGTCTTCGACATGATTGATCTTGGTGACTTTAGGATCCATAAAACGCTTCTTCAAGCAAAAAGGATAATAAGGAATGGGGATCGATTGAATACAAATTTGTAGAGGAGTTCATATGAGGCGAGCATTTGGGATAATTCTGACATTGATCCTACTTGGATCAATTGTGGTGAGCGGGTGTATCGGCCCATTACGTTCTGGAGCATACTTAAACGTGGAGGATGTCGACGTTCTGCAGAAGTCGGTGAGCGATGACACCATAACACTGGAAATAACCCCCTTGATAACCAACAACGGTAATGCCGATGCCGAGGATGTAAAAATACAAGCGAAAGCCGTTGACCAACAAACTGGGCTGACGATGAACAGAAATGAGGTAGAGATGGGTGTAATTAAAAAAGGCACTACGGATCAGGAGTCCATCACGTTGACGGTGCCGAATGACAAGGACTACACGATAGAGATATTTATCTTTGAGGGAGACAGAGTCGTGGTCAGAGGACACGGACGCGTGAATTTAGCGCCAAAACTCGAGGAACTAAAACCATACGGAGAGCCTGAATTCGTGACATACAGGGTGGAACCAAAACCAGCAGTGCCAGGCTTCATGGGCGTCTCCGCCATTATAGGATTGGTGGCAGTAGCATTGTACATTCTTCGAAGGGGGAGGTAGACGAAACGCTTACTCTCTTTCCTCTTTTATAGGTGGTGATACGGATGGGTTGGAAGATGCTTGACAACATAAGCGCTGGACGAGCATATCTGTACGTTGTCTGCTTTATTGGAATGATATTAACCGTGATAGGTGCTATAGAAGTCCTCAACACGCTCATCCAAGTATATATCTATCCACCACCGATCTATGGGCAGTATCTGCACTATGAGTACGGGTTCGTTAGAGGCTTGGCACAGATGATAGTTGGCATACCTCTATGGGCATATCACTGGCACAAACTTGGGAAACAAGAATGATGAAGTTTTATTGGTTCTACTCGTTGTTCTTCTGCAACCATTCTGCAAATCTCCTCAGTGCTATACATCTGTGCGATACTTCGTTCTTCTTTTCAGTGGACATCTGGGCAAACGTCCTATCTCCATAGAGAAAGATCGGATCATAGCCAAAGCCACTCCTTCCCCGAGGCTCATGAGAGATCTCACCCTCTACAGCACCACTAAACGTGATTGTCTCTTTACCAGGTGCACAATATCCAACCACAGATCTGAACTGCGCCTTGCGATCTTTCACATCTCTCATCAACTTCAGTATACCTTCGTTGCCAATGCGTTTGAACGTGAACGACGAATAGGGTCCGGGAAACCCATTTAGTGCGGAGATAAACAGCCCAGCATCTTCTACAATAACGGGCTTTTTCAAATGCATAGCAGCATGCTTTGCGCCATATTTTGCAATCTCCTCCAGATCGTCGGATTGGAGCTCAGGGTACTCATACGCGAGTTGCTGGGCATCGATGCCCAACTTTTCAAGCAGCGCCTTTGCCTCTCTAACCTTTCCCATATTGTTGGTCACAAAGTAGATGGTCTTCATAGCCGCTCCGCCCTATATCTCCCTCTCGATTCGATCTCCCTTACACGTTGAATGACCTCTCTCGCACGATCAAACGTCTTTGTATATCCCTTGATGAACGCATTGATCAGCGCCTCATGTTCATCGTGCGTGCTTTCAAATGTTTGGAATAGCACATGCACGTCCACACCTCGTGCCTCGGTGCTCTGATCAAAATATGCCAATCCAAAGTCGATTAGATGGATTCTTCCTCGCGAAAGGATCATGTTCGAAGTGGTCAGATCGCCATGAACGATGCCAGAGGTATGAAGTCTTCCTACAAGCTCGCCGATCCTCTTGCATAGCTCCACATCGAGCACATGTTTCAGCTGTGGTCCCTCTATATATTCCATCACTATATCATAATCGGTGACATCATAGATGATGGGCGTGGGCACGCCGCATCTGCGAGCCTCGGAAATCAGTTTAGCCTCGGACTTCGTACGTTCTCGTCGAAGCCGCTCATCCACTTCCTCCACGCGGTATCGCTTGGGTATTCGCTGTTTTACTACGTACCCATCACGTGATTCGATGGTTGCCTCGGCGCCACTCGTCTTTAGATTCATGTTGCTTCATTAAAGTATCGTTTGCGTATATATTTTCTGTTCGGGATCATCGACCGCCATAGTATGTCTTGGTTCCGCAGTTCGGGCATACATTAAAACCACGCTCTAATGGTGATCCACATGTGTCACACCGCGCATTTGGATGTTTTATTTCGAGCTCCAGCCTGCAATACGGGCAATAGTTGAAAACGATTTTCCCGTCATGATGCCACCTTGGGAGTATCTTGCCCACCAACCACTTCTCGAATCTGTCTAGAATCGTTTTCTCATATGTACAATCGTGCAATCTCTTCAGCTCCTCTAGGATCTGTTCGTCTGGCACCTTGCCGATCTTCTCGACGATCTTGCTGAAGCGCTTTAGTCGTTTGTGAGCGTTTGGCATTTGTGCTCCTCCCATCTTAATGTGTAGCTGCTACACATTAAGTGCGCAACAATACTTATGGTTTGTGGTACACACTAAATGCGTATTAGTGAGGTATTCGTGGGAGAAACAGAGTTCATCAGAAAGAATGTGAGCATTCTAAAGCAGACGCAAGAAAAGATAAATGACCTAAAGAAATGGGGTGTCGTAGCTAGCGATTCGGAGGCAATTAGGAGGGGAATCGACCTTTTGCATGATGCTCGGATTCAATCGATGAAACGAGAAAAAGAGGCTCAAGAAGGATAAGCATTCCTCAAGTCGTTTTCGTTGGGGCAGAAAAGTGAACGGAGAACTCGAGTACAAAATTAAGATAAAAGAGTTGCCCATAGGTGAGCGACCAAGAGAAAGGCTGGCTAAGTTCGGTGCAGCATCGCTATCGATATCTGAGTTATTGGCAATTATCCTACGCACTGGTTCGCATGGTGAGACCGCTCTAGATGTTGCAAATAAGTTGCTGAGCAAGTACAATGGCAACATCAAATCGCTATTTTGCGCAGATGTAAGCGAGTTGAGCAAGATCAAGGGCATAGGATTTGCAAAGGCGGTTCAGATCAAGGCCGTCTTCGAATTGGCAAAGAGAATTCAATCGTTTACCGATGAAAAGGTCGAAATATCCTCTCCTGCTGACGTTGCTAGTATATTGATGCCGAAGCTGAGAACCCTCGATAAAGAGCATTTGGTCATCTTATGTCTTGATCCTAGGAATAGGATACACAATGGATCAGAGGTCACGATCTCAGTAGGATCCTTGGACGTAAACATCATCGATCCCAGAGAAATATTCAGGGTTGCGTTATCGAAGAATGCTGCTTCTATCATCCTCGTCCATAATCATCCTTCTGGAGACCCAAGTCCCAGCGATGGAGACATCGAGGTGATGAGGAGAGTTATGGAGGCTGGGAGACTCATTGGAATCAATGTCCAAGATCATATCATCATTGGCGATGGAACGTTCATCAGCTTTAGGGAGAAAGGACTACTGTAGGTCGAAATGAGGGCTGAAAGTCACCCTAAGACTAATACCCTAAGACTAATATAGGCTAAGACATTATTTGCTTTTAGAGAGAAAAAAGATGGGAGCAGAAAACGTAGAAGAGCCCAGTCCCGGCGAGCTGATGGTTTTAAAAGCAATAAGAGCGAACGCTAACACAAAAGATAAAATCTACAAATATTTCGGCATAGGCGCCACCAGAGAACAAATCGACGACTTCATCGCAAGCGCCACCACCAGGAACTTCATCATAGAGTCTGATGAACGTTACGTGCTGACCACAAGCGGGCTAGAGACCATCCTGAGCTATGAATTGGAAAAACCAGAGATGACAATGCATCCATTCGCAACCAAGGAAATCTTATTAGACAAGGGGGTAGGTGGAGCCATCATGGCACTCGGAATCTTCTTCATATATCAGGGATTTCAACTGGCGATGGAAATATACAACAACCCTCCAAGCCTCTCTACACCCACTGTTGAATCTGGGGGTGCACTTGGAGGTGCGATTGAGGAGGTCGTCGGACAAACCATAATGTCCACGATGGGTTCCATGTTTGAGCCCTTCATCGTCATGGGTGCGAAAGTCGGCGTAGCCTTCCTCATAATCTGGGTTGGAGGGATCTTACTGGGAAGAGGAATCCAACTCTTCAGAAGATAAAAATCCTCTCGAAAAGGAGGTTACAAAATGAGCTGGTTTGCTGAGAAGTTCGAAAAATTTAGAAAACAAAGTATGCGTGTGATCATAACCACGATAACCGCCAAATTCATATTCGGCGTAGGCCTAGGAGCCCTCTTAGCAAGTTATCTTCAAGGATACAATTGGGTACTATATGGTTGGTTATTGATCGTAGTATCGCTGATACTACACTTACCGGCAATATACACGGTACTAATCAAAAAATAGTGGTGCCTATATCCACGTCACATCAACATCATCTGGTCGGTAGTTTGGAATTACTGCAGAATCCTTGATGGAAAGGGTTGCATCGCTCTCCAGCATGAGCAATCCCGTGCGTGCTATCATGATGCCATTATCACACATAAACTTCTTTTCTGGCGCATAGAATTTGGCACCTCTATCTTTGCACATGAGGTCGAGCATCTCTTTCAGCCTTTCATTGGCTCCAACTCCTCCTGCTAGTAGCACCTCATCTTTTCCTATGTGCGCTAGCGCTCGCTCCGTTACCTCTACAAGCATCGCAAACGCCGTCTCCTGGAAGGAATGGCAGACATCCTCCAGAGATGCGTGCGCCAAAGCTTCTTTTGCTGCAGTCGTCAATCCGGAGAACGAGAAATCCATTCCTTTAACCACATAGGGCAAAGGAATATATTTCTTCGCATTTTTAGCCATTTCTTCGATCTTCGGTCCCCCAGGGTGTTGAAACCCAGCATATCGACCAAACTTATCGAGTGCGTTGCCGATTCCGATATCCAATGTCTCGCCAAAGATCCTGTATTTGCCATCTCTATAGGAAAGCACTTGGGAATTGCCACCGCTCACGTACAATATAACTGGGTCCTTCGCATTGCATATCCACCTACCGACCTCGATGTGCGCAATGCAGTGATTTACCCCTATCAGTGGAATTCCCAAAGCAAGAGAGAGAGCCCTGGCAGCAGTAGCAACGGTTCTAAGACAAGGACCAAATCCCGGACCTTGCGAGAAGGCAACAGCAGAGAGATCAACGCCATGCTCTTTTCCTTCAGCCAAGACGTCCCGTATCAGATCTCCAATTTCAGATGCATGATGTTGGGCTGCCATTCTGGGGTGCAGACCACCTTCTTTAGGAGTGTAGTGTGACTCCGCCTCAGCAATGACATCTGTTCGATCAATAATGGCAGCGCTTAGGTTCCAAGCCGTTCCTTCTATTCCTAGAACGAATTTATTCTTCATGAAACTTTAGGTTTTTTAGACTTGAAGTCTGTGTAGCCACATTTACCACACGCAAGGCGATCGCTATGCTCAGCTAGAAAGACGCCGTCACCACAGCGCGGGCAGATTTGCCTCATCCGCTTCAGTGTATTATCGCTGATGTCATAGAATTTGCTGACCATGATCATCCCTCCTCGGACTTAGTCTCAGGTTTCGCCCTGACATCTTCTTTTGATGCTTTCTCTTTAGGTTTCTCTTCAACTTCAGTCTTAGGGGCGTTTCGTTGGATGATGTGCGCTCGTTCAATCTCCCTAGCACGTCTCTCAGACTTGTAGATTTTTGCATAGCCATACGTCTCTCTTTTGCCGTACTCCGAGCGCATTCGCTCGATGATCACCAATTCCTTTTTCGCATTGAGCATTGCAGCCAATTTGTTTTTCACTTCTTCCCTAGATGGAGTGGCGCCCTCATGGCTCACCTTGAACCTTATTTCCCATCTTTTCAGCAATGGATTTGTCCTCTTCTCTATGACTTTGATCTCCATGCTCACCTCTCCTGGTTCATCATATCTTCGAGCAGAGAATACAATGAATCCCCCTTCATTTGTCGAAGTAAAGACATCGCCTCATCTTTCATCCCCTCATCAACCGTCACCACTACTGCACCTTCGTCTGGTTGCCCATAGATGATGACCGAATGTAAAGGTGCTATGATGACTGCTGGCAACGTGGCTAAGTCTTCTTCGCCACGTACAAATATTCTTGTCGGTCTGTTGTGCTTCATGGCTTCTTGCAACGCAAGTACAAGTTCTTTGGTGATCTGACCAGCGGGATTATCTATGGATGTTTGCACGAATTCGGGTCTCTTCGTGCCTCGGATCACTTCTTTAGGAGCCCTTTTTCTCATGATTTTTTCGTCAACAACGCATATGTCTGGAATCGTTCCAGATTTGATCAGATAAAATGTCACGACGTCGCCGACAGAGATGATTTTGGCGAGATTACAAAGATCCTGCTTGATTCTCTCAACGGGCTCAAGTCCTTCTCCTCTGTAAAGGGTGCCAAACGGTTTTTTAAACTGCTCTCTCAGCTCTTGGGGTAAGCGTAGCGTCAAGTCATCGCACCTTCAGCGCATATTTGCCAGCTCGATTGACATTCATCTTCTTTGCGGTCTCAGATCTTTCTGGATCGATGATGATGACGTAGCCTGCCCAATCGGTGCTCGTCGATGTGGAGCCACAGATGCATACCGATCCCTCCACAACCCTGTGGCACTCTCGACACACCCTCTCACTCATGCACTTCCTCCTTCTTGCGTGCCTCTTCCAACCACTCCAGCTTGCCCAATGCGGTTTGGCGCATCGTCAGCCCGATCTTGCTCTCCCTGGGCTCTCTCTCGTTTAAGCTGACTGCCACAATCCTTGCTCTAAGAGCGTCGCCCTCAGCTAGTGCCCTGTTGCTTTCCTTGCCGACCAGGCGTGCATTTTTTTCATCATATGAGATATAATCATCAGCGATCTGACTAACATGGAGTAATCCATCGACAGGTCCCATGCTAACGAACGCTCCAAATTCGACGATCTCCACGATATCGCCCTCAACGATCTCTTGCATCTCTGGTTTATACACGATCGCATCAAAGGTGACATCGTAGTATACGGCCCCATCGCCCACAAGGATGCGGCCCTCTCCTATATCAACGACATCGGTTATGGCCACAATGGAGCCAAGCGTTTTGTCAATTCTGCCCTCAAGCTTCTCCTCTAATGCTGATTCCACAACCTCCTCGATCTTACCGCCTAATTTCTCTGGCGGGATGCGTACCGTATCGATAAGCCTCATCTTTCTATACATATTCCAGCCTCTTTTTCTGACGCAAGTATATGGTAGTTATGCCCTTATCTTTTAATCGCTTTCTCAATTCTGCATCGTTCGTCACGACGGCAGCATTCATATCCTCAGCGATTTGGATGATCGCATCGTCCGTCCCTCCCTCTACATCGATGACCTCACATCGATCCAAGAGCGATAATGCGAGAGATGCAGCTGCTCTGTCACCACCTTTTTTGCATAGCATCTTCAGTTCACAGACGACTTGCTTGGGAACGATGAACCGATGATAGCCCAATTTTTCCAATTCTGAGAAGACATCAACGCCAAATTGTCCTGGAATCATCAATGCGTTGGTGTCCATAATTGCGTTCATAGGAGTACTCCAACCCCAATCAAACGCCATCTGGCGCCAATTCGTCTGCTAATCGCAACCCTTGATCCTGGCTGAACACAAACAGGTCGCTTTAGTTTGACTTCTACTTCATTATTTCTGACAGAGGACACGACTCCTATCGTGGTGGCGGTTCCAGCGCTGAGCATCAGTGGCTCACTTGTGCGTATGGGCTCTACCTCAGATTCTTCTGGCGCGCCAACAACTCTCTCAAGCAGTTGTACATTCATCGTGAACTCATCCCAAACTGGTGGAAGTGAATCCAAGTGACCTGCCACTTGTCCTGCAAGTGCATCGCTTTTGGTCATAGATGGATCTAGCTTCGTTCCCACGCCCAATAATCCTCCGGGCATGGCCTCCTTGATGCTTCGCCCCCCGGCCATTATCGTCGTGATCTGGGTGGTAATTGGAACCCAGTTTGTCTTGCCCTCAAAATCCACTTTTCTGCCAGGTCGGATCTCTAGCTGATCCTCAACCCTCAGCAGGCCTTGGCTCAGCGCTCCACCAATGACCCCACCAGTGATCTTATCTGGTGGGGTTCCAGGCTTGTTGACATCGAACGACCTGGCGATGAACATTTGCGCCGGTTTGTTCAAATCGTGTTCTGGCGTTGGAATATTTTCTTCGATTGCCTTGATCAGAACATCGGTGTTCGCATTCTGCTGCGCTGATATTGGCACTATTGGTGCATTTTCAGCCACTGTACCCTTCACAAACTCTTGTATTTGATGATAATGCTTGATGTTTTCCTCTTTTGACATGAGATCGATCTTGTTTTGAGCAATTACAACATTTCTAACCCCGATTATGTCCAATGCCATCAGATGCTCCTTGGTCTGTGGCTGTGGACAAGGCTCACTCGCTGCAATGACCAGTACGGCACCGTCCATGAGCGCAGCACCACTTAGCATGGTCGCCATCAATGTTTCATGACCAGGAGAGTCGACGAACGACACTGTGCGAAGCTCCTCTGTAGCAGAGCCGCAATGTGGGCACTTTTTTTCTATGGAATAGCAGTCAGGCTCCTCACAACTGGGGCATTTTCGAAAGGTGGTATCTGCATAGCCTAGGCGTATTGATATGCCCCTCTTGAGCTCCTCACTATGCCGATCAGTCCAAACACCAGATAGGGCGCTGACTAGCGTGGTTTTACCATGGTCCACATGTCCTACCATGCCGATGTTAACACAGGGTTGTTTCAAGCTTTACCTCCAACAAAAGTGATGTCATATGTTCTTGCTCATCGCATATAATAATATCTTGTATTTACTCGGTGATGATCCTACACCCATCTTTTTCTACGATGACCGTATGCTCTGCCTGTGAGATCAAGCCCCCTGCATCCTCCTTGAGCACTGGATAGGCATACACGATGCCCATCCTCTCCAACTGATTCAGTATGAAATCTAGGCGGGGCTGGGGCAACCATCTCTTCGCAAAGGGAAGCGTTCTGTACGCTTCGATCTCTCTCAACAATTTTCTCGCTGCTGGAAGGCGAACTGGCTTCGGCGTCTCCAACCGATAAATTTCCACAGAGCCACTCTCTGAGACGTGTCCTGCACCGTTCGTAGCAAACGGTTCGATCGCTATTATATCACCTTCTTTGAGGATGGCTCCATGCAAAACGGATTTGTTTGGGATGGATGGAGATGCATGTTGATCCCATCTCGCTAAGGCATGCCCAGTGAGATTCGCAACTGGTCTGTAGCCAAAACTTTCTATGGTACTTTCGATCACAGCACCGATTTCTGTGGTGCTTATGCCAGCATGGGTGATCTCTATTGCAGATCGCAACGCCGCTCTGGAAGCTTCCACCAAATCTGCATTGTCGCTCAGGTCAACGGTAACAGCCGTATCGGCAATATAGCCGTCCACATGTACGCCAATATCAAGCTTGACCATATCTTCTCCAAACACGGAGATATCATTGGCGGAAGGTGTTGCATGCGCTGCCTCATCGTTCCTGGATATGTTGCATGGAAATGCAGGCTGTGCACCTTTCTCACTGATGATGTTCTCCACGAACTCAGCAACGCCTAACAAAGATGCTCCGACCTTCACCTTATCCATCGCCTCCGCCCTAACATCAGCCAGGATTTTGCCTGCCAGCTCATATTTACTTAGGACATCGTTCATCATATCACCAATTGCTTTGGAAATCTCGTGAGATTTCTGTATCCGTTGGCAGTCACAAGTACCAAGTCCTCTAACCTAACACCTCCAAGCTTGGGGTCATACAACCCTGGCTCAACCGTGATGACGTTGCCAACTTTCAGCTCACCCCCGCCTTCAGCTAAGGATGGTGCCTCGTGAACCTCCAGACCGACGCCATGCCCAGTAGAATGAATGAACTCATAGCCCCTTTCCTGAAACAGATCGCATACCGCCCCATGGACCTCTTTTCCCGTCACACCAGCCCTGATCTTGCTGAGCACAATGTTCTGCGCATCCAAGACTGCTTGGTACATTTCCTCTGTCTCATTCGTTGGATTGCCCCTGAGGACGGTGCGCGTCATGTCAGCATGGTAACGCTCTTTCTTGAGATATGGAAATATGTCGATGATGATCGGTGCGTTTATCTTCAGCGCTCCAGATCCAGAGCAGTGAGGATCAGATGATTGTTCTCCAGAGGCTACGATGATATCCTCGGCTCCACACCCTTGCTCGATCAACGTATGCTCGATGATGGATTTTACCCCTTCTGCTGTTAGGCTCAAAACATCTTTATCGATCTTAGCCCTCTGAATCGCATCTATGGCAACGCGCATAGCATGCTCGCATGCTCGTTGTGCCCTTTTGATGCTCTCGATCTCGGCTCGATTTTTGACCTCTCTTAGCTCCTCCAATAGCCTAACTGGCACTATCTCGAAATCATGCAACTCGCTTGCGATGAAAAATGGAAAATCCCTTGGCACCGCTATGCGTTTCACCCCCTCTTTATTGAGCACGTCTTTCAGCAGTTCTGAGCACGCCTTCTGAGCGTCCTTGTATTTTTTCAATAACTCCAGCATGCCATACTCAGCAGCAGATCTCACGTCCCTGATCTTCGACTCCTTTCTCGCCCTGCTGAATTCCATCTGCGAGACGATGATGAATTCCGCTCCATCCCTTTTAAGGTAAACAAACGGGTCTGGCGCCAAAAAATTTGTCAGATAGAACATATTTGCATCATGGATGCTATCGCCTACAAGCAGCAATGCGTCTACGTTTTCCTTCCTAAGGCGCTTCTCTAGCCCCTTCATGTCATTTGCATAGGTCTTATCATAACTTTAATATTTCCTCAGTGCAGCTAAGTTAACATGAAAAAACGGCTTGCGATTTTAATCGCACTCATGATCATCATGACCACGGTGATGGGATGCCTAGAGCCGAGAGAAGCAGTGGCGGCAAGAGTGGATCCTAAAACCCTGAGTGAATTGGGTTGGGTCCAAGTAGGAGATGTGAAAAAAGATACCATCGAGATGGAGTGGGCAGTCACCCTAACGATAAATCTAGCTACACTATCCTACAAGGATGAAGAACTAGAGAGCAGAATAAAGCAAGGAATATCCGAGCAAATCTCAGGCATCACATCTATGCTGATGACCGTACGATTGGCATTGCCAGTCGGTCTAGATTTTTTGGCAAACCAATTAATTGATAGCGCATTTGATCTGATCGAACCCCAGATGATAAGCACGGTCCAAGACATGGGGGTATCCGACTTTCATAGAACTGGTGACACGAGCTTCAAAAATGTGCATGGAGAGACCGTGAAAGCACGTGTCTATGAGGGCACTCTGAACTATGATGGATCTATTAGGGTCAAAGGAGTCCTAGCGATATGGGGTAGTGACGGCTCCATAGTGGCCACTGCTGGGTTTGTGCCATACGAGGATCTAACATACACCACAGAAATTGAGGGGAAGCAAGTAACCAAAACCTTCCTCAAAATAGACGGAGATGCGGAATTCGACGAAGTGATCACATTGATGCAGAACGTGGCGTGAACTACTCCCAGCTATCGCAGGGAGCTTCCTGCTTCTACCACCGAGCTTGCGTCTATATGACGTAGAGGCTCAATGTCCACAGGCGTATATTCGGTCTGTCCCATGCCTACTTTTTCTAATCCTCTTTCTAATACGTTCAAGGATGCATTGTAGTCCCTGTCCAACTCTCCATATTTATAGATCTGAGATGTACCTCTCGGATTTACCTTCACAATTATCTTACCAGCGTTCCCGGCTTTGTAAGACAGCATTCCTGCAAAGGCAGACCATGCAACATCCGAGATTGAGCGTGCCAGATGACTTCTAACCATCCCCTTCACGTTCAGATTCTCCATCACTATCAGATCATAGCTATCAACATAATATCTCGAAAGCTTGTGCAGGAAGTCATTCCGCTGATTCACTATTCTTTCGTGGACTTTGGCGACCTTTACCCTTTGTTTGTCTCTATTCTTTGATCCCTTCTTCTTTCTTGATAACTTTCTTTGCTCCTTTCTCAACTTTTTCAAGGTCTTTTTCAGACAATGCGGATTCTCTATTTGTACTCCATCCGAGTCCGTCACAAAGTGTGTTATTCCCATATCCAGTCCAACTGCCCTCTGGATAGACTTTTCTTCAACTTTACGCTCATCTTCAATCAGGCAAACCATTTCCCAAATCTATGCCTTTTGATCGTGATTTGTTTTATCTTTCCCTCAACATCTCTGTGAGTCCTGATTGGAATATCTCCGATTTTGGAAAGATGTAGCCTATCTAATCGTTTGCCTGTTTCGATGACCTTGAAGCCAGACTGATTGTATGTAAATGTCTTGAACCATCCTTTACCCTTGAACCTCAGTTTTCCGATTTTCTTACCATTCTTTTTCAACATTGCCAGCGATCTGAGATTTGAGAACAGCCGATACACCTCGTATTGCAGAACTTTTGCATAGATGTTCTTGAGTTCTGGGTGCTCTTCCTTGAGACTTGGCAATCTGGACTGTAGCTCCAGTCTATCTGGTTTTTCTTGCCCATTCAGACCTTCGAGCATCTGATTGTATACAAAAGCTGCATCTATCGAGAGTCCATAATAGCCTCTCTTCTTGCTCCTTTGTTGGATACAGCCTGAACTTATAGGTCAGTTGCATTCTTCAGCCAGCTCCATCAACTTCTTTAGAAATTTAAGGTTGTTTTTTGCTCTGAACTTGAGCTTCAGCTCACGAAACCTCCAAAGGGTTTCCTCATCCACATTGATGTTTATACTTGGCATTCTAAATATACTTAGAACCCTAAGATATAAATAAGTTTCGGCTCTCATCCCCTCCCTTTCGGAAGGGGAGTTCCTGCCGATTAAGTTAAAATTCATCATCCTGGGCATAGCTTCTCCCAAATCTCAGCGCGAGCTCTGCTTTCATTAACTCGCGCCCAAGATAAGCGGCATGCTCCAACATGGATACCAATCCCAGATCCGATATCGTATCGAAAATGGCTTTCGCGCTGGTGCCGATGATGGATGTATCATCGTGCTTGGCGACGATCTGCCCATCTTGGAGAGCGATGCTGAAACAGCCCTTTGGATCTTGTTGGAATGCATGAGGTTTTGCTTTGATCGGCTTGCTGATTTCGATCTCGCTTGTTCGGCGCCTTTTTTCCTTGATGACCAATAGATCGAGTCCAAGATCCTTTGGCGTCGTACCTCTCGCTCTTGCGAGGAGCATCATCTGTGCTGCTGTCTTCAGCTCATAAATGCTTCCGCTAGTTTTATCGCTATATTGAGGAGTGAAAAGTACGCTGGCATCCAGTTCCATCGCCATTCCAGCTAAGGTTGCATTGATGCCAATGGCATCGGCATCCATCAGCTCGGTGACGTTTCCAACCCCAAAGAACAATGGCAGATCGCTGGTTTGCCTGAACTTATAATACGACACCAGGGAATCGATCAATCCCTGCCCAATAGGGCGCAGGATGGGATCTGCGATGATCCTCTCGATCCCAATCTCTTGTGCCAACCTGATGTTTCTCTGCAGAGACCCCAGATCGCTATCTGGTATGATCACCGCCGCTATGCCTTGATCTGCAATTGCCTTGCCGACTGCTTCTATGTTCTCGCTGTTCAAACTGAGCACCATATCGATATCTTCCAGGGCAGCGAGGATTAAGTCTGGATCAAGGGTGTCAATGCTGATCGGGATGCCCAAGGACGAGACGGCTTCTGTTGCATTTATGACCTCAGACGGAGTAGCATCCATTGCAACACCTAGATCGATGATATCAGCACCATGTGCGATGAAGTCATGAGCGACCCTCAGAAGTTCGTCTCTCTGCATGCGCGTCGCATCCACAACTTCGCACATCACCTTCATCACCGAGTTGCCGCCGATCTTCAGATCCCTGAGCTTAAATTTGTACTTCGCATCCCTCTCTAGTTCGTTGACTTTGTTCACCGCTTCGTCGTATTTTTTAGCAGACAACAGCTGACAAGCCGGTATCGTGTGAGAGAATTCAACAGTACCTACATGCGACAGCACAATGTCCAGGTCACATGCATGCTTGGGACCAAGTCTGATTTTCACACCAGTCTCCTTTTCCAGCTTCGAGAAATCACCAGACGACAAGCCAGGTACAAGGATCAGATCATAATCGAGGTTAGGGATGGAACGCAGTAGATCTGGTGTAACAAATGCTGCCACATCCACACCCAACAGGAGCACCTCTGCACTATCGCCTACTGCTTTTTTTACCGTCTGATAAGCCTTGCGTCCGGTCACCACTAGGACTTTCATGTGTATATATTATATCTTTTTAAGACAAAACCCTGTTGATGGTGCTCAAATTTGATCTCCATGTCCACTCAGGGTACTCGCATGACGGTCACGACTCCATTGATACGATCCTCCAGCGAGCTAAAGAAATTGGATTGGATGGAATCGCGATCACCGACCATGATACTATCCAGGGCGGACTCATCGGAATCCAAAGGGCAAAGGAGTTAGATCTTGACTTGATGGTGATTCCTGGGGTGGAGATATCAACGACCAAAGGGCACCTCATCGTGTTGGGCATTACCGATGAGATCCCCCCAGGCATGTCTCTGGAGAGAACCATCGAGATGGCAAGGGATCTGGGTGGAACGGTAATCGTGCCACACCCATTTCATCCGTTTCGCCATGGGCTGGGATACATTCCAGAGGACATAGATGCGGTTGAGATATACAACTCCAGGTTTATCATAGGCTATTCTAATGAGAAAGCAAGAAAACTGGCTGTGGAGGGGAACATACCAACGGTGGCAGGATCCGATGCACATATAGCAGAGATGATCGGATATGCCATAACGGAGATCAACGCTGCGCCTTCTGTTGATAAAATACTCCAAGCGATCAGGGCAGGAGATGCACAGGTCAAGGGGGAGATGACTCCACTGCGATTGTTCGCCAAACAAACTTTAAAGGCCGTTTTTCGCTATACGCGACGATTTCTTTCAGAACACCTTTAGCATCTCACTCGGATGTTCTAAGACGGTGATACCTTTCATGGATCGCAGCATATCAACATTTTTGGCATCGATCTCACGCACTCTAAACTCGATGAACCCGCCCTTGATAGCACCATAGGGACAGTAGTTCGCACAGACGCCACATCCATCGCATCTTAGGAGATCGATTTGCTCATCAATGGCGCCTTGCGGGCACTTTCTTTTGGGGATGCAGTCATCGCACTTTTCGCACATTTCTCTATCCATAAAATATGGCATCTCAGACTTGATTTCACCAGATACGTCCACTGGCATGATATAGACCGATGTCCCACCCTTAGCAGCTTGTGCAACCGCATTTGTGATCAATGAATCGGAGATTCCGTGCACGATCTTTGCAACCGTATTAGAGGTCGCTGGCGAGATCACCAATGCATCATATTTTCCCAAAAGAAAGCGTCCGGTCTTTGGAAAACTCCTGCCCGCCTCACTTTCTAGGAAGATCTCCTCCATATAGCTGCCGCCAGATATCTCGACCAATTTATCAAGCAAGCCATACATTCGTAACACCTCCTCTCCCGCACCTGAAACGAGGATGGTGACTTGATGATCCTCTGACAACTTCTTGAAAACCTCATAGCTCTCTCGCAGAAAATGTCCTGCGCCAGTGATCCCCCATGCGATGTTCATTTCAAGAACTCCTTTAATTTGCGCATCGCATCTTTCTCTCTACGACCGCCACATTCTCTCACGATCTCCTCGTAGTGTTCGATCCGCCGAAGGTACTTTGGGTCTTTCATAGCCAAATATCGCGTGGCATGGATCGTTGCCTCGATTACGGCGTTGAAGCCACGATTGACGGGCTGGATGGATCTTTGTATGATCTTTCCCCTCAGAGGACGTAGGTTTACGGTAGCACGCTCTGGATGATCCTCCATACTACATTCAAATGCAACCCATGCCTTTGCATCCTTCAGCACTGGAACGTCATCCTCCATGCGAAACTCCTCAAGAGGGAGCTCCATAAATGCAGACAACACGAACAGCAGTGGATCATCCACTATGTTTGCAACCAATTTTTTTGTGGTCTTAACATTGGCATATGTCTGAGTGTTGGTGTATATCCTAGCGTACAGGTTGCCATCAGAGATTATTCCGATCGGCGCAGCGTTTGGCTTTCCAGATTTGGAGGTGGTAGTAGCTATGATCTCTGATGTGCCCCTAAATCCAAACTCATGTATATTCATAGCTTCACTCCTCCTAGAAGAGCTATGAACAATGATCCAATCACAATATCGGCAGTGGACCCAGGGTTGACTCCTTCTTGGATCAACTCCTCATCGAAATCTCGTATTGCATCAAGATCCCATTTTTCTATCATCTGAGATGCTCTCTTAGAGACTTCTATTGCCTTTTTCATCCCAAACTTGCTCTGGACCAAAGCATCTGGTTGCTCTGAGAGCAACGTTAGATACGTGAACACGATCGCATCATTCATGCTCATTTCCTTCAACTTTTCCTCCAAAACAGAGGCTCCCTTAAACGCCCTCTGAAAACCACTGATCCATTCATGCGCTATTGCATCATATCCAGCAGAGATCCTCATAACATCATATAGCATCAAGCCCCTTCTTCTGAGCTCGTTGATCGAATTTGGATCATCTATGCTCAGATCTTTGACATCGCGCACATGGACGTCGACGCATTGAAATGCCTTGTAGAGCTCAACAGCATCCTCCACAGAAGTATCTTGCACGATCTCGGTGACGCTTTTGATGTCACCATTTCCAGCTGCCATAACCAGGGGGACTAAAAGGAGGAATGCGCCAAAATGGGTGTTCCCCCCACTCTGCCATCTGACGCTCTCCTCGACTGCTTCTCTGATGAAAGATCCCATATCCTTTTGGGCTATGGCAGCTCTCTCAAGTACTGGACCAGCGCCTATAGCGGACGCCAGGAAGTGCTCATACTTCGTATCATCAAAATCATGATCCCTGTCGACGTTTCCAGGCTTTGGCGATGCAGACACTTCTAAGATCATGGCGAGTTGTGCGCATCGTGCAATATGAGTAGGATTCATGTTTATACTCCATGAACGCTCTATGCTGGTACCACATATGTTCCAGCGATCTTGTCATGCCATCCTTGGTGATTCTCATCGATGACGATCCATAGGAATCCTAGGTAGATTACGATCGTAGATATTATCATGCCGATCCATCTGAAGAATCCTTTAACGTATCCAATTGGGTAGGTTCCATCTGTTCCGATCAATTTTATCTTCACGGCCATCATGCTTGGTGTCTGCCCAGTGCCGAAGAAGTATGTGAAATATGCCAATTCGATGATCGTAGTTGACACCAACGGCGTTGCACCTCTACCCAAGCTCGCTCCTAAGACAGAACCGACTACACCCAAAATCACTGCGTCCACTAACCAAGAGACAAACCTAACTCCAGCACCCGAAGTCTTTTCAACCACGTTCTCACTCCCTAGTTAATCGGTTTTAACACCGCTTAAAGCTTGCTTTGGATAAGTCTCTGATTAAAATCGACATTTTCCAGTGCACGCAAGTATTTATCCGATAAAAAAGAGTTGGAAGATGAGGAGGTGAAAACGTTCACGTTGGTGAATGCTGAAGTTGGTAGGGCAAGAGATGTCTATGCGAAGCTCAAAAAGATCGATGCAGAAGTATATCCCCTATTCGGCGAGTTTGACTTTTTGGTGATAGCCGACGCGGCGGATCTGAAGAGCGCGGCAACGAAAATACTCGAAGAGATCCAAAAGGTCAAAGGGGTCGCACGGACAAGGACGCTTGTCGGAGCAGAGTTATAGGCCAAAGAACAGGCGACGTGCCAGGTGTTGAGGCAGCCCGACTTCGAGCGTCTTTGATGCCGTTTCCTCGACATCATACCCGATTCTATGCATCGTAAACTCTTTCGACTTTGTATCGAGAATGGCATATGCTGCCTTTGGATTCCCATCACGTGGTTGTCCCACCGCCCCAGGATTGATTATTTTTCGGTCTCCAAGCTCAAGACTCCATTGAACATGCGTATGACCAAGAACTAAGACCTTTTTGCTCACTTGATCCAAAAATTTTTCCAGTTTGGCAGGCGATGTTGTTGGATATACGTATTCATCTGGATCATGCGGACTGCCATGGACTATGGCAACGTCCTCGAACATGAGTTGCGCTGGAAGCTCTTCAAGAAATTTTATTCCTTCAAGAGAAATGTTATCACGCGTCCACTCGATTGCAGACGCTGCTATAGGATTGAACCAGCTTGTATCACCTGTGATCACCGCTTTGTCATGATTTCCATAGATTGATCTAAGGTCATGTTCTTTCACGAGCTCGATGACTTCGTTCGGGAAAGGATAATAGCCAACGATGTCGCCGGCACATAAGATTTGATCCACATCGATGATGTCAAGCACCGCTTTCAGAGCGGGCAAATTCGAATGAATGTCAGATATGAGTGCTATTTTCATCACACCACACAAAACTCTCTTAGCCTCTTGATGGCATAGTACCTATCTTTATCGTCCAATTTAGCACCTTCTATTGCATCCTCCAGTACTTGGATTGAACTATCATAAACCTCTCTGTCGACTGGATATGGAAAACCGTCTTTGCCTCCATGTGCGAAGCTATATTTTACAGGGTCCTTCCAGCTTGGATGTGTGCCATACACCAGGTCAGAAATCAGAGCCAGAGCCCTTATTTTCTTGGGTCCCATTCCTTTCAGATAGACCAGCTCCTCGTAGCTTTCTGGTTGTATCTCGTATGCTTTCTGGAGCACCCTCATTTCCCGTTTGCCAAGATCTATGTCCAGTATGGGATGATGGGGGGGCATTGATAGCTCTGCGGTCAGCAGCTTCTGCTTTGCCGGTCGTAGGTATTTCACCAAGTTCTTAGGATCTTCTCTGATCAAATCAAGGCTGCTCTCTCTCGTATTTCTACTGTCTCTAGAAGTCAGATCTAGGACCATCTTTTCCATCCTGTCACCGCAAATCCCAACATGTGGCTCTTCCACAAAACTCTCAACTGAGTCGGAAAGCCAGTGATATCGTCTTGCATAGGACTCGCTCATGCCCTGCTGTATCACTGCCCAGTCCCCTTTCTCTGTAAAAATAAAGCAATGGTGGTATAGCTGGTATCCATCCTGGACACAACTATTGTCGACCTTTGCTGACATCTTGCTAGAGTACTTTAGTTTTTCGATCTCGCTTGTGGATAAAGTAAACAAATCCCCTGTCTTCTCGATCTCAGCAAGTGTCCTTCTCGATGTTCTGCCCTTGCCACCTGCGACCTTCATACCATATTCTTCGGGATCGATCGCCATCTTTAGGGCACCGCATGTCGTGGTTGTAGTACCGGAGGAATGCCAATCAAACCCCAGAACGCAGGAAAATGCCTGGAACCAATATGGATCGGAAATTCTTCTTAAAAATTCATCCTGACCATATTCGTAGATGAGGACTTCGGTGATGCCACCAGCTAGCTTTACCATTCTGTCGAACAACCATCTTGGGGTTTTTCCTCCATGCAATGGGAGATTTACGATGCCGGTGCGCTTCATTCGTTAATCTATTTCACTTCTAACGACTTAATCGTTGTCAAGTCTCTGAATGTCTGCAACAACAAATTTGTGCCAACCTCACTCCCATCCCATCTCAACGAGAAGCTGCAAAAACTGTGGATTGTTGAAGTAGACCTGGGGATACACATAAAACATCAGCACCATCAACATCAAAACGCCAACTCCCAATCCCAGAGCGAGCTTTCGCGTTCCTTCCCTGCCGCTCTTAATCGTCACAAAAACGACGTATATTGCCGTGATGGTCATGATTAGATGGTTAATCTGTGCTTGCAGCATGTACCCACTCCAGCTGAATCTAAAAAGCCCGCCGAAGCCGAAGTACATCAGCAACGGAACGGTAGCGTTCATGAATACCTTCCGATCGGTCAGCAACGCAATTATCGTAAGGTACTGTATGGGTGAGCATATATTCACCCCAGCCATATGAATGGACTTACCTTGAGAAACACCAGAAAGATAAAAGTCGCAAATACAGCCATGATTAAATTTAGAGCGATCAAAATCATTTTTATAATGTTTTGCTTTGTCGCTTGTATTGTCATTTTATGCCTCCATTTTTCCGTCTTTTATCCGAAATAGACGATGGTTGCTCTCTTATATCACCTGCTTAGCCTTCAGCTCGTGGTAAATTCCTCTCTGAACCATCAACAAGGCTCCAAAACCAAGGACGATACAGATCAAGCTTACGAAAAAGCCGATGACAGGAATGCTCGTAACAAGCGCAATCAGGAGAAGCCCCATCGCTAGAGGCCATATCAAAGACTTTGTCTCTTTCTTGAGACGCTCAAGGATGATCTGACCGAGCGAGAATCCCACAAAGACCTTGCTCACGTAAAGAGCGATGATGTATGAAACAAGTATGATCAAGGCCACGGGTATGCCGATGATGGTCACCAGTAGGATTATCGATAGTATTGGAACCACGATTAAGAAGAGGAAACCCACACCAATGCTCTTCCAAAAGGATGTCAATATGGTGTTATGCACTTGTAGCGTTAGCCTAGGAGCAAACGAGACGATGATGATGCCAACCACCAAGAGGGACAAGAATCCCCAGAGTTTTGAGAGTATGGGAGACTCAAATGCTTTCTTAGGCGCTGGTTCGGTTGGTATTTTATGTGTTATTTTGCCCATCACCGTGTTTTCGGGAATTTCTGCGCTCACTTTACTTGAATAATCGAAGTTTCCTTTGATCTCTGCTGAAGGAAGCACTTTTATCACGTTGTCAGAGCTCAAAGAAACGTCTCCACCGATCGTCCCAGCGAGTTTTATGTTTCCTCCACCGCCATCAAGGTCTCCACCAACGTCTCCATAAATTTCAACATTTCCTCCACCAACATTAAGATCTCTACCGATATGGCTTCCTTCTCCGACCGCAATGTTTCCACCAAAGATCATTGCGTTATCCTCAACAAAACCATCGATCTCTATGTTGCCACCAACTATTCTGATATCATCAGCTACACTTCCTCCAATCGTTAAAGTCCCGCCAGCAGCGATAACGTCTCCATTAACGGTTCCAGAGATTTTAACAGTGCCACCCGCTGCAATGAGATCTCCGTTGATTATTCCATCAATAACGATTGTGCCACCTCGCATCAAGATCATCATCAATCACTTGGTCACTCGCAATCACTATATTGTCTCCTTGTTTGAACTCAGTGGCGGCAGCAGGCACAGCAAAAAGTAGTATTGTGATGATTACAATGATCAGACTTTTAATAAAAAACTTCGATGACTTCATGCAGACCTCCCACGTGCTAAGCCCCATTGTGTTTAGGAATGTAAACGTTTATAAAGGCATTGATTGCCTGCAATACCTCGACGATAAACCTTGCCAGACCTCACTTTTCCTTCTTTTCAAATTCTCTATACGCTCTGAAATACTCCTTCTTGATGTAGTCGATGAACGGCTTTTCTATTTCATTCATCTGACATCTTTCCAATGAATCATAATAATCTTCCCTATCTCTGTATCTGACATTGAGCATTGGAAAATCGTGTTTTTTCAGCATGAAGTTCATCAAAAGACGTGAGATTCTACCATTCCCGTCCACAAAGGGGTGTATCGTCACAAATTTTAGATGAGCTAGAGATGCCAATTCTAAGGGATGCAGAGTTTTTCTTGCTTTCTCATACCATCTGAAAAATTCCTCTAGTTCATGATCTAACACAGCATAACTTGGAGGTTTAAACTCTGAACCATAGATCGCAACATCCGTCTTTCTGATGGTTCCAGCAATCTCATCATCTATCCCTGTCATCAGGGTTTTATGCAATCTTAGAATGAATTTGAGACTGATATCTTTTTTGTGATTGAGCATCAGATCAAAGCATCTCTCCATGTTCTGAGCCTCGAGGATTTCCTCAATCGTTTTTCCTTTCGGCGTGACCCCATCCACCAAAATCAGAGAGGTATCTTTCAGTGTTAACGTACTGCCCTCTATGGCGTTCGTATTGTATGTGAATTTCACTAAAAAATTCCTCATGTACTTCTCTTTTTCAGATTTGGAGAACTGAGAGTAATCCCTGTTAAAATTCTTTTTGACGCTCTCTAGCCTTTGAACGTCCTCGAGAGATAGATACTTGGATTTTGCGGTAGTTAACTCTCGTAAAAAATCCTTTTTTATTCTATCCAATTCTACCTTACTTGGCAGTTCTTTACCTATGTATCTACTCTTTTTTAAGAATTTGTTGCCTACTCTGACTGTGTGGAAGAAATACCAATACTCCCTACCTTTTATCTTTACCCTTTTTAGATATGCCATGATAATAATTAATTACCACAAATACATAAATATTTTGGTTAATTACCACAAATTGAGTTATCTTCGGGACTTTGCACTAATCCAACGATAAACCTTGCCAGTTCTATGCTTCTCTCCACAGAACTCATCATCGTGTCCGTCTTCACCACTTTAACGTCTGGAAGGATACAATCGTCCCTCTGGTCAACCACCAGCACATCTAGGAAATCAGCATAGCATTGTGCAACACCAGCAGATGATACTTCATAACCCCTTGCAGCCATGAGCTTTCCAGCAGGACCGCTTACTGGCTCATCTCCAATGATTGGAGATATGGCGATCACCCTCTTTTTTTGCAGCATTGACCTGATGCCTTTCAATCCCAAGATTGGTCCAATACTGGTGATCGGATTGGACGGACCGATGATTATCGCATCCTCAGAGCTTAGCGCATTCATCACCTCTGGTGTCGGCTCTGCTTTATCAAGACCCTCAAAGCGAACATCCAACACCTCTGGTTTTCCCTTGTGTGTGATCCAGAAATCTTGGAAATGCATTTCTCCCTCTTGCGTAAGAATCATCGTCGCCACAGGGTCATCGCTCATCGGCAATATCTTGGCCTTAATCCTAAACGATGATCTCAGCTCGTCTGTGGATTGAGTCAGTGTGAGACCATCTCGAATTAGCTCAGAACGAAGGATGTGCGTCGCCCTGTCTTGATCCCCCAATTTCATCGATTCATGATATCCCAATTTTTTCAGCGCTTCATGCGTGTAGAACGTATCGTCCTTGATGCCCCACCACTTGCTCTCGTCGATCAGATCTGCGAATGTATATAGAACCGTATCAATATCAGGACAAACCAGGTTGCCGGAAACCCATCGATCTTCGGCGGTGTTCACGATCACAGCTATGTTTTCTTCTGGGACTATGCTTTTTAAGCCGTTCAACAATTTTGGAGTTCCAGTTCCACCGGATAGGATGATCATGGTTTTGACCTCCATGGGGTGCTCGGCAATGTCAAAGAAATACATTCTTCGCAATTTGAATAAATTTTGTTATTAGCTAGTTAATACCAGAAATTTGGTTTCTGATACAGCAGGCCCTAGTCATCACCCATCTTTTCAATTTCCCTTAGAACCCCTCCAAGAACCTCAGGCGATAATCTAAATCCTGATGAGACTAGCTCGAGAATGTAGTCTTTTGCCTCCTTTTTTGAGAGTACATTTTTCTTCAGCCCACGTAGAATCACGTATAGGGTTCCCTTTACATTTAACCCGAAACTCTCGGCTACTTTTCGCCCTGTAGCATCATCGATCAAAATCAAGTCCGCTTTTACATTTCTGCCCAGGGAGATAGCTTCGACCTCCCCCTTATCGATCTCTCTAGCGATTTCAAGGAGTTTAGAGTCAACTTTTGCGTCTTTGACCTCCAACCATTTATCCCGTATTGCTTCTTCTATTGCAATAACCTCAGAATAGCCCTCCTCTCTCCCCCTTACTACTACTTCATTGAAAACTTCAGGTGGGATAATAACGGTTTTGAAAACATCTCTCAACAATGATAATTTGTTCGTCTTAGCTGGATATATCAAAGGAGTTGAGTTAGAAACTGCTTTCAAGGTGACTCCTCTAAGGCTTTTAGATCGTCTCTGAGTTCCTCTGGCCCATATTGGAGTTCGACATGCCTTTCCTTGAGAACCTCAATTATTTTCCAGAGAGATATGTTTGCTATCCTTGATGCTTTCCAGAGGGTGATTTTTCCCTGGCGGTACCTCTCGATGGCATCATCTAGTTTTCTCTCTTTGATACCCCTGGTTAGCAGTTCTCTTATTATCACTGATTTGTCTTTGTCTTCTGTTTGTGAGAGGCGTTCTAGTTCAGCATGAATGTCCTCAGACAACCTCACCGATATTAATTGACCCATTCAAGTCACCTGTAATACAGTATACATAGATAGTATACTTAAGTTTTTCTATGTGAAACTGCGAGAAATCACAACCTCAAACTTCTATCGGGAAGTTCCGCCCTTAGGGCGGATAGGACGTCACGTATATACGAAAGAAATAATAAAGGATACTCGATGATAATATTAGATGTTAACACAACGGAGGAACCTGATTACGACTTGATAGAGAAAAAGCTAATAACTATAGGCACTAAAACAGATGGTAATATCAAAATATGGCACATCAAAGATTATGATTGCGAAAGAGGGATGTTAAAAGATTTTCTTGAATGGTTTATTAGTAATGGCGATGAAAAAATCGTTGGTTTTAACATTCTAAAATTTGATATTCCTCTTTTACTGCTTAAATCACAATCGGTAGATAAAACTAAAGAGCTATATCAAAGGTTTTTCAAATCTGATGTTATTGATTTGTTTGGAATATTGACTTATTTGTATAATAAAATGAAGTCACTCGAAGAATGGTGTAAATATTTTGATATAGATTATAAAGGAAAACTAAAACACCCGTGCATTACTTCTGAAAAACTGGTATTTGGTACCAAGAACTTGATCGATCACCAAGATGAGATAGAATACCAAAAAAGAGAGCTTATTGCCATTGATAAACTTTATCGAAAGGTAATCAATTGAAGAAAAGAGAGATAGAACCATAGACTGATTTTTAATCGATTTATCTAACTTGTTGAACTGTTTTAAAATCGAATTCAACATCGATCTTCTTGCCCGCAATATTCTCCAGAGCCTCTAATAACAGCCTCACTTCACCAGCGAGGTTCTCTTCCAACGAAACTATGTGCCTTTTCGAGCGTTCTATCCCTTCTCGTAATTGGGTGAGTTGTCCCTCAGTTGAAACGATTGTTCGTTCGATCTCCCTTCTATCTTTGAGTATCGTTATATTTGAAAGTCGGCCTTTAGTCTCTTCGATCTCCGACTGCGGTGAGTCGTGCCTCCTCTTGATAGAAGATATTTCAATATCTGATAGAGAGTTTATCCATCTCACTGCCTTCTCTCGCCCTCGTCCTTTTAGAGGGAGGATATCTCCTTCGATGATATTCTGTAGGGTGCGAAGAAAATCGTCAAGATTCTCATCGAGCACATGAATTGGCGATGATAGTATCGAGGATAGCACCCTTCTCTCTCCAAGAGCGAGGGTATACCGCCCAGTCTCATCCTGCTTCTTCAAGAGTTTGAGTGCTTTGTCAATCGGTGAGAAAAGCTTGCCAACATCCGATTCGAGCATGCTCAACTCTTTTTCTAACGAAGATAATTTAGTTTCAAGTTCCTTGAACTGTATCCACTCTTCCCCTTCTTCAAGTATCCTCATTCTTTCCTCATCCACTTCGATTCTCTTTTCGAGTGCGAATGCCTCCTCTTCTCGATCGTTAACCACCCCTTTTTCTCTATCTATTGCAGATTTGATACCTTTTACACTTCGTACTATCTCTGGCGTCCTATCCAGATTCATGATCTGACTTTCTTTTTCCGTGAGAGGTGCGATAAGTTGGTTAAGAAGGATTTTCAGTCGATCGAGATTTGAGATGACCTTCTCAACCTCATTTGGAAAGAGGGACCTAACACAGTAGATGTTCTTCCGCGACATCGCCAGTGCAAATTCCATGCTGGAGGTTGTTGTCCTATAAAAGGATAAAACTGTTTTATAATCGGTTTGGGTTGGGATCCACATCTTTTCGACCAAATAATTGAGATGTTTCACCATCTTATCGCGGGTGGTCAATCCCGATTTTGCGATAGGGGCAGGTATATGCTCAGTTGGCTCGGCATCCCGAAGCTCGGAGGTGTTTTGCTTAAGCCTGTCGCGTATCTTCTCTATCTCCCCATACAACTGGCTGGCATTTGCACTCAAACCACGAAATAGCGCTCCCGATGCCATGTCCAACCAAGCATCTATTCCATCGAAGGCGATCGTAGATGGTATCTCCTTTCTGCCAAAGATTCTGTTCAGCCACTTCACCTGTTTAAGTGGATGGTAATGGGTTTAATATTTTTGCAAAATTAAGATCAAAAATCAGAAAAACGTTATAATATGAAGCACTACTTATAGGCGATGAAGGTCATCAAAGATCCGATCCATGGGTACATATTATTGGACGAGCTCGCGCTAGGACTGATCGACACGCCAGAGGTGCAACGCCTGAGGCGCATTCGACAACTTGGTCTATCAAATTTCGTCTATCCGGGTGCGAACCACACCAGGTTCGAGCACTCGCTTGGCACACTACATTTGGTAGATCAGCTCTTAGATCAATTGGGCATCGCTGGCAAAGAAAGAGACGAAGTTCGGGCAGCTGCATTGCTACATGATATTGGGCATGGACCGTTCTCACATTCAACAGAGGAGCTTCTGGAGAAACACACGGGCAAAACTCACTACGATATAGGACATTTGGTCTCATCTGGCAGGATCGCGGATATCTTGGATTCACATTCGCTAGATCCTTCCGTCATCGCAAAACTCATCAGAGGTGAATCCGCGCTAGGACAGCTGATAAACAGCGAACTCGATGTGGACAGGATGGATTATCTGGTAAGGGATGCCTATTATACTGGCGTCGCATACGGAGTCATCGACTATGTGCGATTGATACACGAGATGGAGCTCAGAGGCGAGTGGTTGGTGGTCAGAGAAGGTGGATTGCAGGCTGCTGAATCCCTGCTCGTATCCCGCTTTCTGATGCACCCTACGGTATATTTCCATCATGTGAGCAGGATCGGTGAAGCCATGTTAGAACATGCAGCTGAGGCGCTGATAGAATCTGGGTTAGCGCCTACTACATTAAGAAGGATGGACGACTATGAGCTGATGGCTGCGCTAAGAAGCGCAAAGGGCTATCCACATGATATCGCAGAACGAATGGATGAACGCCGACTATTCAAACGAGCGCTTTACATGGGAAAGGACTCCGTGGACATAGATAGAATGGTGGAGCTCAGGAGACAGTCCAAAAAAATTGAGAGCGAAATAGCAGAAGAGGCAGGACTTCCAGAGGGCTATGTGTTGTTGGATATCCCAAAGCGACCAGAGATCGTCGAGATGAGGGCGAGAATATTGGTCAACGATGAGATGAGGCGATTAGACGAAGCCTCGCATCTCGTGCGCATATTAGTGGACGCGCAATGGGACAATTGGAAGTTAGGCGTGTACACGCCAGAGGAACACAGGATGAAAGTGGAGAAGGTCGCGAGGGATTATCTTGCCAAATGAGATAGTGGTGGGAATAAGCGGCGCATCAGGGGTGCAATATGGCATACGATTGCTCGAGGTGTTGCAAAATAGAGCTGAGACGCATCTCATCATGTCAGAAAGCGCCAAACTGATTTTGAAAATCGAGACGGAGTATGAGGTGGAGGATGTCACACGGCTTGCATCACATGTACATGCACCAGACGATTTGGCTGCACCGATTGCATCTGGCTCATGTCAGTTTGTGGCAATGGTCATCGCACCATGCAGCATGCGAACGCTGGGGGCAATTGCAAACGGCATCTCTGACACGCTGATCACGCGCGTGGGCGATATATGCCTGAAAGAGGGGAGAAAATTGATCTTGGTGCCAAGGGAGACACCTCTTAGTCTGGTCCACCTGAGAAATATGGTGAAGGCAAAGGAGGCAGGAGCGATCATCATGCCTGCTTGCCCGGGATTTTATTCCAAGCCAAAAAACGTTTCAGATGTCATCGACTTCATCGTGGGACGCGTTCTTGACGTTTTAGGCATAGAACATGAGTTATACAAGCGCTGGGAGGGTGTGCATTGAGCTTTCGAGCCTTCATCAAACGATTGGCTGAAGCCGGCAAGTTGATGGAGATTCACGAGCCGGTATCGCCTAAGTTAGAAGCACCAGCGATGGCAAAAAAAGCAGGGCAATCAATCCTGTTCCATGCCGTGAATGGCTCAAAGGTCGTGATGAACCTTCTGAACTCGCGCGATACATTGGCTATGGCATTGGATACCCCTCCTCAGGATATCATTAATAAGCTCATCAATGCCAAGGATGGAAGCACAGTCATTGTAGAGGATTCACCAACGAAGGAAGTCGTTTCCGAGCCAGACTTGAGCAAGCTTCCCATAATGACCCACTTTGATAAAGACGGTGCGCCATACATAACCGCAGGTGTGGTCATTTCTGAGTTTGAAGGCATCATGAACGCATCCGTTCACAGACTGATGATGCTTAGCAAGACTGAGCTGGTAGCGAGACTGGTAGCACCACGTCATACGTATCTTCTGCACAAAAAAGCATCAGAGCAAGGCAAGCCATTACCAATAGCGATTGCTATAGGAATCGATCCCATCACATTATTCGCTGCCTGCACGAGGGTGCCCATGGGAGAGGAGTTTAACTATGCTTCTGCTCTGAAAGGAGCGCCGCTTGAACTGTTCAAATGCGAGAATGGAGTCGCAGTGCCAGATGCGGAAATAGTGCTTGAGGGATATATACACCCAACGAAGAGGGCAAAGGAAGGTCCATTTGTGGACATCACTGGCACGTATGACCTCGTGAGGGAGGAGCCAGTGATCGAGCTGACGAGAATGATGTGCAAGGAAGACCCAATCTATCATGGCATACTCCCTGCTGGAAACGAGCACCGCCTACTGATGGGGGTACCATATGAGCCCATGATTTACAAGGCGGTTGGAAGCGTAACTAAGGTGAAAAATGTCGTGCTAACGGAGGGAGGATGTTGCTATCTCCATGCCGTCGTTCAGATCGAGAAGCAGACCGAGCGAGATGGTAAAAATGCTATGATGATGGCTTTTGCCGCACATACCAGCCTAAAGCACGTGGTAATCGTGGATGATGACATAGATATATTCGATCCAAGAGAAGTGGAGTATGCAATAGCAACCCGCGTGCGAGGGGATCGAGACATTCTAATACTTCCTCACGTGCGTGGATCATCGTTGGATCCATGTTGCATGCCAGATGGGACGTCCACTAAGGTAGGGATCGATGCCACCAAGGCGCTTGGCGATGAGAGATTTGAGAGGGTGACGAAGTAGAGAGTTTCGTTTATGTTACATTTGCTTTAGCCTTCTTATCCACCGTCGCCGCAGTAGCTGCTACCTCCTCTACCTGCTCTGAGGTCTTCTTGACCATCAGTTTTGACAGCTCGAAGTCGAATTTTACAAGTGCCTTTACTATGGGATTCTCAGTGTTTAGCTTGTACAAATGTGCCACGCCTACCTTCCTCGTGGATATTACCAACTCAGCTTCCAACAGATCGCCGAAAACTTTGTATAGCGTTGGCCTAGCGATGCCTGCGCCGTCCGCAATGTCAGTCATAGTGTAGTCATAGTCCATATGATCGGTTAGAAAATCAAGTACCTTTACTTGTGGGCTGTCCCCAAACACATCTACAAACATTTTTACACCACAGTAATGAATATATACACCTGTGTATATATAGTTTACTGTACTTCCACTAAATAGTATTTAACTGTTAATTTAATAAAACGAAAGTGTTAAATATTATTAACAGTATTTCATTGTGAAATGAAACTACAAAAGGCTGAGATTCAAATCTTATACAAATTGTTCAGGCACACACGATTTGGCCGCGGTCATATGCTCATGGACAACTTGACACGAGGTTTCCCCAGTCATCTAAAAGGCAATGTCAAAGAGGCTGTCAATGAATTAATCCGAAAGGGGTTGCTCGTTGAAAAGCCAACAAGGCATGGCATAGCAGTTCATATAAACTTTAAAAGACTTGATGAGATCATAGCGATGTTAGAGGAAAACCTTGGCATGATGTCGAATTTGCAAGAATGAGGTTAGCATGCATCTGACAAGAGAAGAGGAGACGATCTACAAAGGTGAATCTGGTGCGACAAAGCAAAAAGCCATGGAGATCTTAGTCGCGCTAGGTGATATCTACGGTGCCGACTCTTTGGTTCCGATCGAGAGCGCCCAGATCGCCGGGGTCTCGTATAAGACGATTGGCGATGCTGGGCTGGAGTGGATTTCCGATCTAGATGCTAGGGTCGAGGTTCCATCGATGTTGAACCCAGCAGGCATGGACCGAGAGAAATGGAAGGACATGAGCATACCTGCGAAGTTTGCTGAAAAACAAGAAGAAATATTACGAGCATACGAGCGATTGGGTATAGCTCTGGAGTGTACGTGTACGCCCTATTATGTCAGTCCGCCAAAATTTGGAGCCCATCTCGCCTGGGCTGAATCCTCAGCGGTAGCATATGCAAATTCCGTCTTGGGCGCAAGAACTAATAGAGAGGGAGGACCGAGTGCCTTGGCGGCAGCACTGATCGGAAAAACGCCTCGCTACGGCCTTCATCTGGATGAAAATAGGGCTCCAGATGTGTTGATCCGAGTAAGGGGCAAGCTACATGACTCAGATTACGGTGCACTTGGATACATAATAGGCGAGATGATGAGGGATCATATTCCATTGTTCGAATTGAGCTTGCTACCAACATATGACGAGCTTAAGGCATTTGGAGCGGCAATGGCAGCCTCGGGAGCGGTGGCATTATATCACGTGAAGGACGTTACACCTGAATCTAAGAATTTTGATCGCCCTAGAGAGTGCATCTCGCTAGGCTTAGATGATATTAAGGAAATGTACGAAAAAGGGGATGAGCCAGATATCATCGCGCTTGGATGCCCGCACTGTTCACCAGATGAATTGAAGCGTATCGCAAGGCTGCTATCCGGGAAGAAAGTCACCACCGAGCTTTGGATTTGCATCTCGCGCAGGATAAAGGAGCAAAATATCCGCCTAGTAAGGGAGATCGAAAAAAGTGGTGCCAAAATAATATGCGATACGTGCATGGTCGTTTCGCCAGCAAGCGAGCGTTTTGAGAGAATGATGGTAAACTCTGGCAAAGCGCTAAAATATGTGCCAAGCCTATGTGATGTTGACACTATACTCGCTACCACAAAGGATTGCATAAAAGCTGCTTGTGATTAGATGAAAGTCAAAGGACGAGCCATCTCCAGAGGAATTGCAAGTGGAAGGGCATTGGTAACATCTCAGCCGATATCTTTTTTGGGAGGCGTCGATCCCATGAGCGGAGAAATAATCGAAAAAGGGCATGAGCTGTTTTCAGAGAAGATTGCAAATCGCGTTTTGGTCTTTCCGAACGGAAAAGGCTCGACGGTTGGCTCGTACGTCTTATATCAGCTCAAGAAGAACGGAGTCGCACCATGTGCGATGATTAACATCACATCAGAAGCAATAGTTGCAGTCGGTGCCATAATATCCGGCATTCCGTTGGTGGATCGTTTGCAGATCAATCCGCTGGGCATAATCCATGATGGTGACATGGTATTGGTAAATGGAACAGAAGGGTATGTTGAGGTAGGAGATGAAATATCTGGATGAGCTCAAAAATTGCAAACTCTGTGAATGGAGATGTGGTGTTAATAGGCTTGAGGGCGAGAGAGGGGTTTGCGGAATAACGATCCCAGAAGTGGCATCTTCAATGCTTCATCCCGCCCCACCTGCAAGCTATGATGCCTTCTTAGTAGGATGCTCGTTTCGCTGTCTGTTCTGCCAAAATTGGAGGATCTCAAATTATCCAGACAATCCTGCTTCAGGAAGCATAGAAGGCTATTATCCACCAAAGGAATGGGCTGAGCTAGCCGTTCATAGCTTAAGATCCTTTTCAGCAAAGATGATAGGTGCCGACCGACTGTTCTTCACTGGAGGTGAGCCCACATGTTCTCTCCCCTGGGTGGAGGAGGTGGTGAAAGAAGCAAGAAGGATTGATGCATCCACGAAGGTCAACTATGACACGAATGGTTTTCTGACCATGGAAAGCCTGAAAAGGGTTCTTCGATTTAGCACATCGATCACTTTTGACATCAAGGCATACAACGAGGATACTTTTAGGGCTCTAACCGGCGCTCCTGTGGAGCCGGTGCTCAGGAATGCGGAATACGTTGGAAAGAGGGCAAGGGACAAACTCTATGAGTTCAGGATCATGGTGATACCTGGAATACATGAGAAAGAAATACCTGCGCTATGCGAGTTCATCGCAAGCATCGATCTCTCGTTGCCGACATGTTTCCTGGCTTTCAGACCGAACTTTATCATGGACTCCCACAAGGGTGCAACCCGAGAGCTCATGGAGTTTTGCGTTGATATGGCAAGGAAGAGAGGTCTTGAGAATGTTGGCTGGAGCGGGTCTACTGGCATTAGTGGAGAGCTGCCTGCATCCCGACAAGCAAAATTGGCGTCTGCTTATGCACTTGAAAAAGGCTGTGCTAGGGAGAGAAGAAGCTGTGGAGAATGTGACTCTCGTGAGAAATGTCAGATCAAGAGATATGTGCCTTATAGGAGCACTTAATGCCTCCCACCTCTGCCCTCTTCTATATGTTTTTTGATCCTTGGCTCGTAGTCCTTCAGAAGTTCAACCAGCTCGAGCATGTGCTCTGGGTATATGTCGACAAAATCCTCAAAATGCCCATCACCCCTATTATATCGAATCTTGTAGTTATCATAGTCGTTCACCGCAATATTCCATCTTGCCATCTTTTCACCTCACATTTCCTCTTACCAAAACCTTTTGATAATGTCGTACATGCCACCGATGAACCCAAGAAGAATGCCCACGCTCAATCCGATCGCCGCTCCTGTTTCCCCGAACCTTTTTCCGATAAAGTAGCCTATGAATCCTCCTGCGATCACAGAGAATGCCAGTTCGGTTCCGACCGAGATCGCTTTCATAGCTTGCATTCTATCCTTGGGCATGCCTTATAGTTACTCGAACTCAAAGAGATAAATATCTTTACTAAGTAATTTGGATAACATGAGAGTGTTGGCCATCGCAGACACGCATGGAAATTTCTCGAAGATTCCAGCAATCTTAGAGCGGGCTGGAGAAGTAGATGCAATCCTTGTGGCAGGAGACATGACCAATTTTGGTCCTGATCGAAAAGCCAGGGAACTCCTAGATGTTTTAGTGGCAAGCTGTAAAAGGGTGATGGCTGTTCCAGGCAATTGTGATCCCAGAGGCGTGCTGAAGGTCATACAAAATTCTGGTGTGATCAGCCTCCACGATTCTGCCCTCACATTAAACGATATAACGTTCATCGGACTGGGAGGATCGAATCCAACCCCCTTCGGGACGCCTTTTGAGCTCTCTGAAGCGGAGATCAAGGAGATATTATCAAGGCTTCTGGGAAAAGCAAGTGGTCGAATAGTTTTATTGTCGCATGCTCCACCAAGAAATACGCTAGACGCCACAGCACACGGAAATGTCGGCAGCGTGGCAATACGAGAAATATTGGATTACGTGGATTTAGTCATATGTGGACACATACATGAGGCGCGTGGTATCCAAAAGGTCGGAGACACCCAGATCGTAAATCCTGGGCCTGCTGCGAAAGGGTTTGCAGCCCTTATCACCATCAACAAGGAGATAAAAACAGAGCTCATCGGTCTAAAGATGAAACTTTAAGTATTAAGCCGTTGCTTTACGCATTATCATGCCGATCAAGAATGGAGACTTCATCAAGATAACATATACTGGACGACTGGAGAACGGAGATATATTCGATACGACCGATGAAAAGGTTGCGAAGGAGGAGGACATCTTCGATGAAAGTGCTGAATACGGAGCGAATATGATCGTGATCGGTTCAGGGCACATTGTGAAGGGACTGGATGAAGACGTCGTGGGAAAGGAAGTTGGATATAAGGGCAGCGTGAGAATTCCGCCAGAGAAGGGATTTGGTGAGAGGGATCCTGCGTTGATCGAGACGGTCATGATATCCAAGTTTGAGAAGAGACCGTACCCAGGAATGCGAGTTGGCATCGGTGGCAGGATGGGCACTGTGGAGACGGTGATCGGGCGTAGAGCGAGGGTTGACTTCAATCATCCGTTGGCAGGGGAGACCGTAGTATATGATTACACCATCGAGGAGAGGATAAAGGGCACAAAAGCCAAGATAGAAGGACTAATAGATTTGTATGCGCACGCCGATCTCGATGTTGATATAGAGGGCGATGTAGCAACGGTAATCGTTCCATATGCGTTATCATTTGATCAACGTTGGTTGGTATCCAAACAGCAAATAGCCAATGAGATCTTCGCTCATACTAAGATCAGGGAAGTTAGGTATGTGGAGAAGCACGTTGCGCCTGAGAAGAAGCCAAAGAAGAGGCGAAAGAAAAAAGAGAGCGGGCCAAAGGGATAAGTGAAAAATTATATCTACGATCAATCTTGGGTTATATTTTCAACGTACCTACTAACCAGAACAATTCCAATTATTAGGATTCCAATCAGGAACTTTGAGTTCATATCGAACCCCCTATCTATCCCCTTTTCAGCTCGACCAATCTAAGAGCAAGTCCATCAGCGCAGTCCTCCGGTGCATCACCTAGTATGCTGGAGATCGTGCATTTGTCTCCATGGTGAAGCCCTTCTGGATGACAAAGATCGTAGATCCTGCAATCCTTCTTGTCACATTTTGGGGGCTCAAACGATATCTTTGCGTCGACAAGCGCTTTCCTAGACTCTATGGCTGCTATGATGGGTGACTCCACCACCTCGACGGCATACACGCCACCGTCATGCAGCGGACACTCATGGTGAGCATCTCTCGTGCCGACGATCCTATATCGCCTTCCAACATCCAAATTCATGCAAGTGTTTTTGAGCTTACAGCCCTCACATTCGCTGGTCGGACCATTGAAGGCGAATTCGATCCCAACTTTTGCCAATCTCATTCCAATAAGTGTCACAGTAGCATTCATGTTATCACTCCTGTAGTTCTTGCAAGTTTCTCGGCCATCTCCCTTGTCAAGCCAGTCCCGAGGATCGTGTATCTAGCTGGGCGAATTTCATGGGCATGAACCAGTGCTTCGATGATGTATCGGTCCTCTATACCTAATTCTTCTGCATTGGTCGGCGCACCTATGTTCCTCAGCGAATCTCGGATGGATTGCCAATCCCCATCATGCAGGTACATCATCATGATCGTGCCCACGCCACACTGCTCACCATGCAGAGCAGGCTTAGGTGCAATTCTGTCCAATGCATGACTGAACTTGTGTTCTGAGCCTGATGCAGGTCTGCTGCTTCCAGCAATGCTCATCGCCACCCCAGAGGATACTAGGGCTTTGACCACAATTCGGACGGACGCCTCTAGTCCAGGTTTGATGGAATGAGATGCGTCCACTATGATCTTCGCAGTCATCTGAGACAGCGCGGCTGCATACTCGCTATATCTCGTGTTCTGTAGCTTATTTGCCAGCTGCCAGTCCTTGACTGCGGTATAATTCGAGATGATGTCTCCGCAACCTGATGCTAATAATCTATATGGAGCAGATACGATGATCTTCGTGTCAGCGATGACGCCCAGCGGTGCTTGTGCTTGTACTGAGACCGTCTGAGCATTTTGGGTTAAAGATGCTCTAGGTGAGGCGATACCGTCATGAGAGGCGGCGGTTGGCACACTTAGGAAAGGAATGCTCAATTGCGTGGATGCAAGTTTGGCGATGTCTATGGATTTCCCCCCACCAACGCCAAGCAGAAATCTTGCGTTGAGCTCGCCTGCCCGATGCTTGACAGTCTCGACCTCAGACATGGATGCAGATGAAACGATGATCATATCAGCTTCATAGCCTTCATCGGATAATATTTCCACCACTCTTTCACCAGCTATCTGCTTGGTAGTTTTGCCCGTCACCACAAGGGCACACCCATCAAGTTTGATGTCCCTGCAGACCTTGCCGACATCATTTATTGCATCATGTCCTACAACGACATTTCTCGGCAATTGCATCCATCTGGAAGCATTTAAGTCCTCTTCGTTCAAACAAACACCTCATGGTTGTTTCATTGCTCTGGTATTTCATCACCGAATATTACATTGATCCAATCATACATGATGCCGGCTATAATCCCGTGAACACATTGACATGGGGTATTTTATTAGGCATTGCAATCTTTGGGGTATTAAAGTTACTGGAAAAGTTGCGCATAGAGGTAGATCAGCGATTTATCATTACGGCTTTGCCATACGTGCTGGTTGGCAGCACGCTTAGGGTGATGGAAGATGCAGACATGTTTGCATCTCCGATAAGATACCTGTTCATCACACCGTTGATCTTTTTTCTGATCACAGCTGTGTGCGTTGCCATACTGTTAGCACTGGTAGAATTGCGCAAAATGGGCAAAATAGATGACATCCTACCAACATTCCTATGTATTGGAATGGGATGGGCGATCCTGAGCCTATTTGCACTCTTATCAAAGCAAGAGATCGCAAAATCATGGGTGCTGCCTGCTGTCTTGGGCATTGCAACTCCCATGGCAATCGCAATATACTTGATCGCAAGACGGTTTGATGTGATCTGGATGGATGGGCTAAATGCCACCATAGTATGGGCACATCTCTTCGAAGCATCATCCACGTTTGTCGGAGTGGATTTCATCGGATATGGAGAAAAGCACGTGCTGAGCACGTTTCTGATAGATTGGAGTGGAACAGGGGCGGTGATGTATCCGCTGAAACTCATAACCATCATCCCAATTCTATACATACTCGAGCGATATCTCTCAGACGAGCCCAGAACGAGCAATCTAGCAAAGCTAGCGATCTTGATGCTCGGATTAGCTCCAGGACTGAGAAACATGCTAAGAATGATGCTGGGGGTATAGGTATGAGAGGAATTAGTACAAAAGAGGCACTCACATACCTTGGATCCATAAAGGGCTGCATCCTCTTCGTGTCGGCGATGTTCACCCTATCGACCCTCATGGGATACTGGTACTCTAGCTTGAATCCGGAGCTTGCAACTCAGACTTTCGCAGAGATTGGCGAACTGTTCGAACTGATTAAGGGGCTAGACCCATTGGTGATCATGCTTTTGATCTTTCTGAACAACTCGATCAAATGTCTTATCGCCCTATCACTTGGCATTGGATTTGGATTGATTCCATTAGCGTTCGTGACATACAACGGGTTCTTGATCGGCATGACCATATTCATAACTGAGAGGACAGAGGGTCTTCCCTATATATTAGCAGCACTTATTCCTCATGCCATCATCGAGTTGCCCATGATCCTCCTCAGTGCAGCAATAGGAGTCAAGCTCGGTCATGATCTGTTGAACACGTTACGGGGCAAGAAGGTGGACATGAAGAAAGAGTTTAAGAGGGGTGCTTTATTCTATATATACTGGATTCTGCCCTTGTTGTTCATTGCGGCAACAGTCGAAACGTTCGTAACTCCGTTGATCGTAGCAATGGTGGTAGGATGAGGGAGAGACTTCCGAGAAAAGAGAAATTTAGCGAGTGGTATAACGAGCTTCTCCTAAGGACGGAAATCGTGGACGTCCGATATCCGTCCAAAGGGCTCTGCGTGTGGTATCCATTTGGGTTCTCGCTCAGAAGAAGAATATACTCGATCCTGAGATCACTATTAGATGTAGACCACCAGGAGGTGCTGTTCCCCCTTCTCATACCAGAAAATGAGTTCATGAAAGAATCTGAGCATATTAAAGGCTTTGAGGAAGAAGTTTATTGGGTCACAAAAGGTGGATCCACTCCCCTTGAGATGCCACTGGCGCTACGCCCTACATCTGAGACCGCAATCTATCCCATGCTACAGCTATGGATACGCTCACATGTGGATCTGCCGCTCAAGATATACCAGATAGTGAACACCTTCCGCTATGAAACGAAGCATACCAGACCGCTCATCCGCGTTAGGGAGATCACGTCTTTCAAGGAAGCTCACACCGCCCATGCAACATGGGCTGAGGCAGAGGAGCAAGTCAAGGCTGCGCTAAAACTATACAGCGAGTTTTTCCGTAGATTAGCCATTCCACATGTGATCACAAAACGCCCAGATTGGGACAAGTTTCCTGGTGCAGATTACTCAATGGCAGTGGACACGCTGATGCCAGATGGAAAAACACTCCAGATTGGTACCGTTCACCATCTGGGCACAAATTTCGCTGAAACGTTTGATGTCCGATATGAGGATCCTGAGGGGGAACAGCGATATGTGAATCAGACATGTTATGGCATCTCAGAAAGATGTGTTGCAGCCGTGATAGCTGTGCACGGCGATGATAGGGGGTTGGTGCTACCCCCTGAGATCGCGCCTACGCAAATCATCATCATACCGATCGTGTCTAAGGGAAAGGATGCACTGGGCGCCTGCAAGCGCATCCTAGACATGTTGAAAGATGTATATAGGGTGGTCTTAGATAATTCTCAGGAGAGACCTGGTGCCAAATACTATAAGTGGGAGATGAAAGGCGTGCCCCTGCGTGTGGAAATCGGTCCACGCGACATGGAGAGGGGCGAGGTAACGCTTGTGCGTCGAGACACATTTGAGAGAGAGACCGTAGCTATATCAAAGCTGAACGATGCAATCGAGGATAAATTGGGCGCCATCCATGCCAACCTCTATGAAAGAGCTAGGCAGTCATTTGACTCGAGAATTGTTGACTGCAAAACACTGGATGAGGCGAAAACTGCAATCCGCAAAGGTATGGCAAAGATCAGCTGGTGTGGTGAAGAGGAATGTGGCTTATGCATGGAAGATCGTACGGGTGGAGACATACTCGGTGAGCTGGCGAAGACCAAAAGGGGAGAATGTCCCATTTGCGGCAAAAAAACGGACAAAGTCGTGTTGATGGCGAGGGCGTATTAGCCAAATTCGATCATCTCAACACCCTCCAAGTTCTCACGACCTCCGCAATAGCAGGTCTCCCTTCGACAAAGATCTCGATCGCTCTGTGTCTACTGGTCTGCTGGATCAACCTCGGTTGGGAAACTCTTCTGCCAACACATCTTATCTTCTCGCCCTTGATCACGTCATTCATTCTGGTTCCACCCATCCTTCCTGCCAGAGCTCTAACAAGGCTTCATTTACCATGCCCATATCGATTTTGAGAGCATCGCTTATCTCGTCTGCAGCAACCCTTTCCTTGCCCTTTATGTAATCTTGAACCTCTTTTTTAGCCTGCTCCTTGCCGACATCCCTATACGTCACGACCTCCAAGCCGCGTATATATTCCGCATAATATTGGACGGCATCCCGTATCGCATCAGCCTTTGAGCAGTCCAGCTTATCCACTATAATATCGAGCATCTCGCTTACATCCTTTAGGTCCACAGGATATACATAGCGATGCGTTCGTTTTTCTACGCCGATCTCTCCCATTTACGTCACCGTGTATAAGATGGTATAAATCTGTATAAAACATTTTCGATCCCATACGATTTACCCTAAAATTTGGCATCAACTCTCACCTTTATTTATATCTTGAGTTATAGAGAATGGAACATGCAAATATTCTTTCTGGGCTCTGGTGGGGGGCGGTTTGCAACCATAACGCAAAAAAGATGCACAGGAGGCTTCAGACTGCATGCAGAGGCGAATGTCCATGTAGATCCAGGTCCAGGTGCGTTAGTACGATCTCATGTCTTCGGCATCGATCCCACTGATCTCGATGCAATCCTGATAACGCACGCTCATCCAGATCATTATACTGATTGCGAGGTACTGATCGAAGCGATGACCAGGGGAGCGACTAAAAAGAGAGGAACGATCATAGGAAACAAGACCACCATTGAGGGAACCGATTTCGGAGGACCCGTGATCTCTAAGTATCATCGATCGATTGTAAGCGAACAAATCGTCATGCAGCCCGGACAGGAGGCAAAAATCAAAAATCTACGAATAGAGGCAACCAAAGCAGTCCACCATGATCCAGATTCCCTAGGATTCAGGTTTCACACTCCCAGCGGAATAGTATCGTATACTTCTGATACAGAATACTTTGATGAACTCCCCGATATTCACAAAGATGCAAGGGTGTTGATAGCATCAGCGATGAGACCAAGAGAGGATCGGATTCCCAATCATATGTGCACAGAGGACTGCATAAACCTCATAGATGAAGTGAAGCCGGAAATTGCAATTCTGACTCATTTCGGAATGAAGATGATATTTGCACCTCCTGAAAAGGAAGCTCGACAAGTCGCTGAGAGAACAAAGGTAAAAACCATTGCTGCAAGATTAGGGCTTGTAGTCGACATGGGGGAGGAAGTAAAAACAAGATATGCGAGAGAGCAAGTACCTCTTGATCGGTTTCTCTAACTTTTTGTGAGAGGTCTCTCCACAGCCATCCTTTCACGTAACTTCTCCAGTCTTTTATGAATGTTGTCCCAGTGGCTGCCCTCCCAATACACCTTTCCGCAGCTATCGCAGATCCAAAACTCGATCCCCTCCTCGACCAACGCGTCTGGGACATAATCCTCTCTCTTCAGCATGCCCAATTCCTTGGGCCGCACTTTTCTGATGAGTGCATTGCATATCGTGCATCTGACCATCTTCGGCTCCAGATCGATGTCATAGTGAGACAGCATCTCTTCTAACTGTTCCATGACGGCATCAGAGTTGACCAAACAAACTCTGATCCCAGCACGTTCTGCCCTCGACCTCAGCGTTCTGTCCCTTGTGATCAGGATTCTTTTCTGCCCAGCAAAGCGAAGTAAAAACTCATCCTCTTTGCCCTCTAGGGCAAAATCGCTCGCGCTGACCGTGTCATATCCAAGTAGGCGGAGCCATGTAGTCAGTCTGCCCAACATTCGGTCTACTATGAACTTCATCATTCGCTCTTGAATCCTCGTGACTTCTTCTTCCAACTTCCAGAGCCACTATCTCATAACTGTTCCACAAGGGATAAAATTGTCGATCGTCTTAATATCACATGATTCCCTAATCATTGTGATGAGCTTAAGAGATGTGCTCAAGAAGCATGGAACTCCCTTCTCTAAGGAATTGGGCATTGATCTAGAGAGCCGGAAATCATCTGAGATCTTCAAGTGGTTTTTAGCATCGATCTTATTCGGCAAGCCGATAGGCGAGATGATAGTAAAGAAGACGTATAAAACGTTCGAGGAACGTTCCATAACGGATCATGAGGCTATCTTGGGTGCGGGATGGGACTTCCTTGTGCAAACATTGGATGAGGGAGGCTATGTGAGATATGATTTCAGCACTGCTGATAAACTTTTGAATATAATGGAAACTCTCCAAAGGAAATATCGTGGTGACTTGAATGAGCTACATGATGTTGCATCCGATTCGAGGGACTTGGAAAAAAGATTGATGGAGTTTCATGGGGTAGGTGAGGTCACCACCAAAATCTTTTTGCGTGAACTGCGAGGCATCTGGGAGAAAGCCGATCCGGAGCCTACAAAGCTGGAGGTATTGGCTGGGAAGAATCTGCGTTTGATGAAAAAAGGCGATAAGGGTGAATTGAGGAAATCCGCTGGGAAACTCAAAATTCCAGTCGTGAACCTCGAGGTCGCACTGTTGCGCATAGGCAAGGACTTTTGTAGGAAAGATAGGTGTGAGATTTGCGATCTGGCAGAATGTTGTAAAGGGTGCGTGAGGCGATAGTATTAAATATGGAGATGACTAATGTGGTTTTGCATCAACTGATTTTCTTAATTTTAACCAGGTGCATGTATATGAGCGGTGAACAATACAAAGGTACGACCACAGTTGGAGTAGTTTGTGATGACGGCGTCGTTTTGGCGACGGAAAAACGAGCAATGATGGGCAGTTTCATCGCAAGCAAGGAAGCCAAAAAGATCTATCAAATCGACGATCGGGTGGGTATGACCACCGCTGGCATCGTAGGTGACGCACAAACCCTTGCAAGGATCATTGCAGTGGAGACAAAGCTCTATAAAATGCGGAGACGAGAGCCCATAACAATCGGTGCGATCGTAACGCTGCTATCCAACATCCTAAGTGGTCATAGATTCTTTCCATACTTTGTCCAACTGATCATAGGTGGAGTGGATAAAAAAGGTCCTAGCCTATATTCGTTGGATGCATTGGGGGGGCAGATCACCGAAAAAAAGGCTGTTGCAACAGGATCTGGCTCACCAATCGCATATGGTGTCCTAGAGGACAGGTATACAGAGAATATGCCGATAGATGAGGGGGTTTCCCTTGCTATACGTGCATTACACACGGCTATGAAGCGAGACTCCGCTTCTGGTGACGGTATCGATGTGGTGAAGATCACGTCGAAGGAGTATGAAACGTTGGATGAAGCAGAGATCGCCGAGAGAATAAAAAAATTGGCATAGTCTGTTCTTTTGAAGGAAAACGAAATGTCGGTAGAAGAAGTTCTCAATGAACTTAAAGTGAGAGTTCGAGAAAGGCTTCCTAGAGGCATAACCATATCTGACATGGAATTCGAGGGGCCGGAGCTCGTCCTCTATACAAAAGATCCTCGGAAATTTGCGGATAATGGCGACATCATCCGGGCGCTCGCAAAGGATCTGCGCAAGCGAGTCGTCGTACGACCAGACCCCAGCGTGCTCGTCTCAGAAGAAGACGCCGTTAAAAATATCAGGGAGATCGTCCCTCAGGAAGCGGGAATTACCAATCAATATTTTGATATAAGTATAGGTGAGGTGATCATCGAGGCAGAAAAACCAGGTTTGGTCATTGGTAGGCATGGATCGATGCTACGGGAGATCACCAAACACGTTGGTTGGACTCCTAAGGTGGTGAGGACACCTCCTATAGAGTCATCCATCGTCAAAAACATTCGCCAGTATCTGCGTTCTGAAAGGGATGCTAGAAAAGCCCTCCTAAGGCAAATCGGCAAGAAAATCCATCGAGACATAACGTCTAAAGATTCGTGGATACGTGTTACCACACTAGGTAGCTGTAGAGAGGTTGGCAGAAGTTCATTCATATTGTCCACGCCAGAGACAAGAGTGCTGGTCGATTGTGGCGTCAATGTTGGATCTGAGAATGATGGCACTCCATATCTGTACGTGCCAGAGGCATGCCCGATCAATCAGATCGATGCCGTTGTGATAACGCACGCTCATCTGGATCATGCTGGCTTGGTGCCATTGCTGTTCAAATATGGCTACGAGGGCCCCGTCTATCTGACCCCTCCTACCAGGGACCTGATGTCATTGCTACAGTTGGATTACATCGAGGTCGCTGCTAGAGAAGGAAAGAAAACGCCTTATGAATCATCGATGATCAGGGAGGGATTGAAACATACCATCGCGCTGAACTATGGAGATGTCACTGATATAGCACCAGATGTAAGGTTGACGTTTCACAATGCTGGTCACATCCTTGGGTCATCGATAATACACTTCCATATAGGCGAAGGCCTATACAATGTTGCCTTTACAGGCGACTTCAAGTATGAACCCACTCGCCTGTTCGATCCAGCTGTGAACGACTTTCCCAGGTTGGAAACGCTGATAATGGAGTCGACATATGGAGGAACTCGAGACAATCAGCCCTCTCGGAGAGATGCAGAACGAGAGCTGCATGCTATAATAAGACGGACCATCTCCAGGAACGGTAAAGTGCTAATACCAGCGTTCGCTGTGGGTAGGAGCCAAGAGGTCATGGTCGTGTTGGAGGAGGCGATCAGAACTGGCATCATCGAGGAAGTTCCCGTTTACTTGGATGGTATGATCTGGGAAGCTACTGCAATCCACACAACCTATCCAGAATACCTGAACAACGATCTACAGGACTTAATATTTCATAGAGGACTGAACCCGTTCTTAGCGGACTGCTTTATCCAAGTGGAGCCTGCGAAGCGTCAAGAGGTCATTGACGGCAAACCCTCTGTCATACTTGCGACATCTGGCATGCTAAATGGAGGACCGGTGATGGAATATCTTAAGGCACTTGGTCCTTGTCGGGAGAACACGCTCGTATTCGTAGGTTATCAGGCAGAGGGGACGTTAGGGAGGAGAGTCCAGAAGGGATGGAACGAAATTCCATTTTCGATAGAAGGGAGGACGGAAACCATTAAGATCAAGTTGGAAGTAGAGACCGTGGACGGATTTTCCGGTCATTCCGATAGAAGGCAGCTAATAGAATACGTCAGGAGGATGAGTCCCCGCCCTGAGCGCATATTGACCAATCATGGTGATGAGAACAAGTGCATAGAGCTAGCGAGCGCGATACACAAGAGATATGGGATAGAGACAAGAGCGCCATTGAACCTGGAAACGATGCGGTTCATCTAAGCCGAACATAGGTCATCCAACGGACATTCCCCACATCTGGGATTTCTCGCCCGACAGTATTCCCTGCCAAAGGAGATCAGTGCAATGTGCGCTGAGCCAAACTTTTCAGGAGAAATCTGGCTTTCTAGGGCGATCTTGACCGCTTCATGATCTGCATCCTGGGGAGCAAGACCAAGCCTTTTCGCTATTCGAAACACATGGGTATCTACTGGCAAAACATCGTGCGCACCTGCGAACAGAAGGATGCAGTCCGCAGTTTTAGGTCCTATGCCCTTGATGCTCAACAGGTCCGCCCTGGCAACATCGACATTTTTTTGGGTCACCTTGCTTAGGTCGCCATATTTTTCGGTGATCAACCTCGCTATCTCTATAATTCGTCTGGCCTTTATGTTATGCAGGCCAGCCGGTCTCAATAAAGTTGCGAGTTCACCTATGTCAGCATTGGAAATCTCCTCTGGCGTCTTGAATCTTGAGAAGAGATTGCGAGAGGCAATTCTCGTATTGCGATAATTTGTGTTTTGCGAAAGGATCGTCCTGACCAAAACGCGGAAGGCATCATCCTTCCAGCTAAGGTGTCCGTAGATCTCGGTCAGTCGATCCACAACTTTTTCTGCTTTGGTCATATCTTAGGCTCCAAAAAGGAAAAAGAGGAGTGTGGCACACTATAAGCCGTGCGCTACACTCTTACATCGGCGGCATTCCAGGCGGTGCTCCGGGTTTCTCCTTCTCCAGCTTGCCAGCCGCAATGACGTCATCTATCCTGAGGATCATGAC
>JASEEV010000040.1 GCA_030019435.1 Methanocellales archaeon
TGAGGCTTAAGGGTTATTAGTATAGGTTCGAACGTATTGATTTTCAACCTGCATAGCGTCGTTAATGAAATAAGAGGTGGTGGATACTTTTCTTAAGTGGAGACGCTATTCCACTGTAAACCCCATGACTTTAGCCCGATGTAGTCTAACTCAAATCTCCCAAGCATCGACGAGAGCTGAATGGTTAATCTCCAAATGAATATTACAAAAGTGCAAAAGTTTTAATGCTATCAAAATGACTATCGCAAAGATTATTGGCAACAAGTTGTTAATGTTTGATATTCAATTAACTATTAGAGGAGATATTGATGCTAGGTAATGTTTCATTTGACGCTGTTCTTAGTAGTATAAGGGATTTGCCGTTTAACCTCGAATTTGCGGTAACATATAAATGTAATGTTAGGTGTGTACAATGTAACGTTTGGCAATACTATAAGGAAAATCCCGAAAGGGCAAAAAAGGAATTAACGATCGAGGAAATAGTGAGGATATTCTCATCATATAATGGCTTTAGCGTTATTGGCATCACTGGTGGCGAGCCTTTCCTGAGAAATGACTTGACACAAATAATCAGAATTCTAGCCCAGACCCAAAGGAAGTTAAGGATATTATTTATAACAACGAATGGACAGATCCCACAACTAATTGAGAATAGAGTTAAGGAGGTCCTGGAGGATAGGGATGGCAATGGATACGATTTTAGGTTGACACAGTTAGTTAGTTTAGATGGCCCCCGAGTCATACATGATTATATCCGTGGCGTTAAAGGTGCTTATGATAAAGCTATCGACACCATTATGCGACTATCTGAGTTAAGGTCCTCGTACAGTCTTTTTGAAGTGGGGAGTGTAACAGTTTGCTCGCCATTTAATATAGGCAGGTTTAATGAGGTAATCGACGAGGTTGCTCGATTAGGGAATGAATATGATCTAGAGCCAACTTTTTGTGTGTGGTTTGAAGGGCAATTGTATAAGAACATAGGGCAGCATAAAGGCAAAGAAATTGACGAATTCAGAAAGGAGTTAATCGGCTCAATTCCAGCAATTAAAAGGATCGTTGGGAAGAAAGGAAGCTCGCTCACAAAAGGTAGGTGTTTTTTCTATGACCTGCTTAATTATTGGTTAAAGAATCCTGAACGGCAGGTTGTGCCATGTGGCGCCGCCAAAGTTAGATACTTTCTTGATCCATACGGTAACGTTTACCCATGCACGATCTATAACACAGCAATAGGGAAACTACGCGATTTTGACGATGACTTTACAAAGCTCATCAATAGCAACTCTAGAGAGCATGTCAGACGCCTCGTTGAAGAAGAAAAATGCCCGATATGTTGCAATACCTGTGAAACGATCCCAGCGATGATGGCAAACCCATTTCACACTGTCATCAAGCTGCTAAAGGCAAGGTGATGTGATTTTAAATGAAAGCCATGAGGTGCTGCGTTGTTTCTACATACCCTCCTTATGAATGTGGCATTGCGCTATACACCTCTAAACTTGTAACCAAGATGAAGGGCGCTAAAGTCACTTTGATTGCGAATAATGATGGTGGATTAAAGCGCAGGTCTATTGAGAATGGCATAGAGGTTGTGAGATGTTGGCGTAAAAACACCCTGTCTTACCCTTTCCATATCGTGGGGAGAGTTTTACGAGAGAAACCTGACATAGTTCACATCCAACATGAATACCTGCTTTATGGCAAACCAATGTATGCTGGGCTATTTCCATTGTTGTTGCCTTTACTCCGGCTAGCTGCCCCAGTTATTGTCACCATGCATAGCGTGATACCTCTCAACAAGCTCACGCGAGATTTCTTCTTGAAACATGGAGCAGGATCCAAGTTTACCTTGATTAAAAGGCTCTTTATAATCATTGTCACTAAATTAATAGGATTATTCTCATCTGTGATCATAGTTCACAATGATCTGATGAGGGAGACGCTGGTCTCTCACTATAAGTTTAAGAGAAGCAAGGTTCGCGTAATTCCCCATGGCATCGATATACCCGAATTTAAGGATGAAGCAGAAAGGACATTAAAACGCAACAGTAAAGGCAAGGTCATAGTGTTCTCTGGCTTCATCAGGCCAGACAAAGGGGTAGAGTATTTGCTGAAAGCACTACCGCTTGTATTGAAAGAGCAACCAGATGCTATGCTCACAATTGCTGGTGGATACCATCCACTCCTCCCCTTGGAGAACCCAGCGTACATAAGCGAGATTGAAGGACTCATAGGCAAGCTTAAGTTAAATGACAAAGTTTTTTTCGACAGGAGATTTGTTCCATCCGATGAACTGTATGCCCATATTTCGGCAGCGGATGTGGTGGTTTTTCCGTACATTGAAGAAGGCATTTTAGGAGCAAGCGGAGCTCTGGCTACGGTAGCTTTGCTTAGAAAGCCGGTCGTTGCGACGCGGATCCCGCGGTTTATAAGCGAAATTAAAGACGGAGTGGACGGACTTCTCGTTAACCCTAGGGATGAAAGGCAACTGGCAGGGGCTATAGTGATGTTGCTCATGGATGAAGAGTTAAGGATGAAACTTGGTGATAATTTGAGGGGGAAAGCCCTGGGGAAGACGTGGGATAAGGTTGCTCAAATGACCATGGAGGTTTATCTAACAACCATAGAAGGAGCACATGGCCCATAGCCATCATCGGTCATCATTGGCGAGTATGAGTTATACTGGTCATAGATAAGATGCCGATCTAAGGAGAGGAGAGCAGGCAAAGTGATGAATATCACAGAGGTAACAAATGGTAATTACTTTAAAATGTTGAATGGCGTAATGAATTCGACATTTTATGCTCATACTTGAGCCTATTATTCTATACAAGCTAAGTAAAGGAGTGGAAGGAGGCGGACAAGATTAAGTTAGAGCAAATGTATGATGAATGGTACTTCGAGCGAAAGTATAAGTATTCGAAAAAGAAGCATGCCATCCAACGGCACTATCTTGACATGCTCATGTGGGCAAATCGATATACAACCTGGAACCTCTTAGAGGGCACTGGCAAAAGGGCATTAGACATTGGCTGTGCTTATGGTTTTGTCGCAGATCTGTTTAAAAGACTTGGATATGAAGCACTGGGGACTGACGTTTCAAAATATGCAGTTACAAAGGGAAGAAAAATGAGTGAAGCTAATTTGTTGATATCCGATGCTCAACATTTACCATTTAAGTCCCCGTCTTTTGATGTAATAACCTGCTTTGAACTACTTGAGCATTTACCAAGTCCAACTTCTACCTTGGCTTGGGTCCATAAGATTCTAAGATCAGGGGGTGTTCTCATCGCTACAACGCCTAACGTTGGCGTGGTAGCTACTATTATTAGCATTTTAGCACGTGAGCCCTTCTCAACAACACACCCATCTGTTAAGTCTCTGAATGAGTGGGTTGAGATACTGTCGAAATCTCGATTCTCCGTTGTTAAAGTTGAGCCTTTCCTATTGCTACCCGTACCCCCTACGCTATTTGATAGATATTTTGTGACTAAATGCACATTGAGGCTTGCGAGTCACATCAAGTTATTGGCCCTAAAAGGCTCCCATAAAAGGAGATAGGTAAATGCAAAGCAGAGTCCTATTGGATGTAAATTTAAAATACTTTATGCAATTAACTTTGCTTGAAATTTACAACATGCAACAGCATCGGTGATTTGGAATGAAAATCGCGCTTGTATCCCCACCCTCAACTATTGAAGAACGATATCCCAAAGGGCATCCTTTACGTAAGGCGACTCAAGTGGTTGAACCCCTCGGGCTGGCTTATATAGCTGCAGTGCTTGAACAAAATCACTTTGAAGTTGAAATCTTTGATTGTATAGCTGAAGAACTAACAGTCTCAAACCTCATTCAAAAAATAAAACATAGTAATCCAAGTGTGGTGGGTATTTCGGCTGTCACTCCAAATATTCACGTTGCTCTAAAACTGGCAAATGAAATTAAACGAGTTTTACCAGATATCACTATCGTCTTAGGCGGTGTTCATCCAACTCTTTTCCCTCAACAGATCTTGAAAAATGGGGGAGTTGATATCGTCGTCATTGGTGAGGGGGAGTACACCATGTTTGAGCTATCAGAAACACTTGATAGAGGCGGAGAATTGGATGATGTTCTAGGAATTGCATATCGCAAAGACGGGAAAATAACCATCTGTCCTCCTCGTCCACTTGAAAACGATCTTGACAACTTGCCTTTCCCGGCACGCCACCTCCTTCCCATGCACAGTTACAAACCATTTATTCATAAACGGTACCCAGCTCACGCTTTAATGTCAAGTAGGGGATGTCCTTTCCAATGTGTCTACTGTTGCCGAGATATTAGTGGAAGACATCATCGACTCAGAGGTGTTGAGAATGTTATTGAGGAAATAAAAGTCTTGGCTGAGGAGTATAACACCAAAGAAGTTGACTTTCAAGAACCTGTCTTCTGTTTAAATAAAAAATGGACGGAAAATTTTTGCCATAAACTTATTGAAGAAAATCTTGATATTATCTGGTCAGCCCAAACGAGAGTTGACTTGGTGGACGAAACCATCCTTCGACTCATGAAAAACTCAGGTTGCTGGATGCTCTATTATGGGATAGAGGCTGGCGACCAGCTACTCCTTGATAATATGAAGAAGAATGTAGAACTCAGTCAAATAAGAAAGTCGGTGGAACTCACGAGCAAAGTGGGCATCAAAACATGGGGAA
>JASEEV010000041.1 GCA_030019435.1 Methanocellales archaeon
ATTCTCAACAATCTGGTGTTTTGGTCTCTAGTGCTCTGGATTGCGATGAGTTGATAGCGGGATAGGAACAAAAATCTTCGATCTCAAAATCCTCGTAATACACATCCTCAGAATTGCAGGTTGCGCACGCTATTTTGATCTCACATTCGCCATCAGCAGGATTGAAATAGCGCCTCATTTTTCCGTTACCTTCAAATTCCCATATTTCTAAGGGTTTGTAGTCAGTAATCATGGCTTTGAAGGCTTTCTTGTTTCCACAGTGGTTGCATTGCATTGTTTTATCACCTCTTGATTTTTTAGGCGCTGTCAAGGGTGCTTAAGCCCTCTCCTTACCTCTTCGATTATACTTAATAACTCTCCATATGTGTCCTTTCCGCCTAATTTATTCCACATTTCTTCACCAATTAGTACTTCTTTATCCATATCCATGATCTGTTTCGTGAAATTGTGTCTATATTCTTCTCGATAAATGAATGGGTTGTAAGGGAATGCAAAAAAAGCCTCTGGGTTTTTATCCGCCAAGAGTGCTCGGAAAAAGAGCATTTTCTTTTTTGATTCTGCGCAAACATCTAAATTAGGCCTAGGACTCTTAATCTCTAAAAAGAGCGGCCCTGGCTTAAAATCACCAACAAATAAATCAGCAATGACTCGAACTGTTTGAGTTTTGCCTCTGTTTCTAGTCGTTAAAATCTCTTGCATTTCTCTATCAAAATCAGGTCTTCTTCTACCCTCACGCAGATCGTTGACAATTTTATCTATCACACTTACTTTTGCAACATCTAGTTCTCTAATAATTTCATGGTCTCGGTGTACTCTATCATATCTATCCTTTGCGATGATCGTAGCTACTTTTGGATAGAGAGTCATGCCCATACTGGTTACCAGACCCCGCTGTTGTTTAAAAGATATCAAAGCTTCGTCTGGGAAAAATATTGTGTGGAATGGAAATGCTCTCTTAAGTTCTTCGATTGTATACGGGACCTTTCTCCTCTTCTGTGCAAAGTTCATAATAACTTCTTTCACCTCTCTTCTAGTGCTATTTTTCATGCCATTGCCTCTTTCAAAATTATGGTGAATATATATCCTATTTCTTCTGGGATTTTACATATTTTCTCAGCTTTTCTATAACCATCAACTTTCTTATTGTAATTGCTGGGAGGTTTATTGCAGTTAAATTCTGGGAAAAGATACTTTTCAATACAATCTTCTTTTAAACAGTAGATAGGGTGAGCTCCTCCACCGAAAAATTTCTTCAGATCCCTGAAATCTTTACAAAATTTGAACTTTGAAACGTTTACCGTTGCTTCGGCTTCGTTATGTCTATCACAAACTTTCTTAGCTTCACTTCGCTTATCCCCATCCAGAATAACAATACACCTGTAAGGAGGTTTTGGTATCGTATATAATAAATGTGACCAAAAACCACCGCATAAGTGGTATATCCCAACTTTATTCATAGTTTCCACCCAGTTTTTAGAGTTTTGTTTTAAGTATTTCTCTAAAAGTATCTGGAAGATGTATACATCACTTGTCCCCTCAACATAGATATGAGTATCTTTAAGACTTACTGTATGTGGCAAATAACCAGCAAACGTATTAGGATCTTCCTTATTTTGATTCAAATTGATTTTAACAAACTCTTCGGCGATCAATGAATAGAAATATACCCCTACTTTGTCATTTTTCCATAAGATCGGATTTACAAACGTGGAGTCTTGGGTTACGATAAAAACCTGTCTTTCTTTGCACTCATCCAGTAAAAATTTTAGAAACTCTTGCTTCGCAAATGGATTCAAACCAAGCTCTGGTTCGTCAATTAAAATAATTTTAGCATTGGTAAACAGAATATCTACTGCAAGACAGACTAAAGATCGTACACCTGATCCCTGCTCTAAAATTGTCGTTTCAAAATCCTCTCCATCTACTTTTCTGATTAGATTTTCATACCTCTCATCATCGATCTTTGAGTCAATATATTTTTTAAGAAAGGTTATCCATCTTCTTTTCTGAGCGCCACTTAGCCGCTTTTCTCTGATGTACTGGGCAAACTCTTTCTCTCTATAGTTTTGAAGGCGTCCTTCCGGGCAATAAAGAATAGACTTACTTATTTCTTCAATGAGATCCTCATGAGTAAAAACTGAGAAATGCTTTCCTCGCAGCTGAGTAGTACCATGACTTTCCATCATAATATCATTCTTAATATGTTGGCAAGTTACGGTTGTTTTACTTAACTTTTCTTCTTGTTTTTTCAAAACCCCTGGCACAAGTTTATCAATTTGTTCTTTGTTGAACGAAATAGTTAGCATGATCTTTATTTTATTAGGATCTTTCTTTAAATAGAAATCTTCACGGCACAGAGAGAGATATATGCCTCCAACATCTTTATCGCTTTCTTCAAATTTTCTGCAATCTTGACAAAGATAAAGGCCTCTTTCATATCTCAAGTTGCGTAGTGAGGAAATAAACTCTAGAATACTTGTTTTCCCACAATTATTTGGACCAATGAGGATGTTAAGCTCTTTCAAATCATCTAGTTTTGTGTGTTTGATATTTCGAAAATTACTTATCTCTAATTTTTCAATAACCCTCATGTAGCCTCACGTCTTTTGGAAAATAATTACATACTCATATCTTAATCTGGCGAATCCGCCAAGAATGGGTCTTCTTATTACATCAACACAGGAAAAACCCACCTGTTTAGCAAAAGCGATGAAGTTATCCTTAATATCCAGTCTTTTTCTATCATATGTAACATCCCCGATTACAACGACACAATATGCAGAATCTTTCATCACTCGATACATTTCCTCAAAAGATTTTTTCATATCCTCATAGTATAGTCTTACTCTCTCATCGCCATTTCCTCTTAAGCCAACCATTTCTGGTCTTAAAGACCCAGGATTAATTTTTAGATATTCCAAAGCATGAAGGTCATTTTTTATATAATCAACAGCGATGCTATAAGGAGGAGAAGTCACTATCCCATCCACACTTTTATCTGGTAAATCAAGCTTCCTTGCATCCCCCTCTTTTATCTCCACTTTACCTAACTTAATATCCAACTTCTTTTTTAGATCGTCAAATTTACCAACAGTTCTCAATATTGCATCCAGATTGTCATTAAATGCCCACCACATACTCTTTTTAATATAGGTATAATCCGACAATGCATACAGGTAACACAATAAGTAGAAGTCATAAACTCTTTCATCTAACGTTAGCTCCTGTCTGCTTTCACTTACATTTACAACAAACTTTTCCAGATTTTGTAATGTCTTTCGTCTTCTATCGAAGAAGTAAAATGCTTTGTTTCTTGGTACGCTCCTTAGGTCTTCAGGTGACAACTCTAATAAATCGCATTTTACTTTGGATTGCAAAGTACATACAGGATTAATGTCAATTCCTATGCTATCTACGCCAATTGTTTTTGCTTCAATTAAAGCGGTACCACTCCCAACAAAAGGATCTAACAGAACGTCACCCTCTTTTAGTCCTATATAGTTTATCAGCGCCTTTATCATTTGAGGATGAAACTTGGCTTTGTATGGATAAAACCAGTGCGTAAGATATTGATTTGTATGCCCTATTTGCCCCTTCCCCCTTATTCCTGAAATATAATAGTGATGTGTCTTTCTTCCGTCTATCTCCTCGAAATATGCCGTCCTCTCTCTAAAAGTATCCAAATCATTGTAAAAGCGGGATAACTCCATTTTAGCAAGCTTTAACTCATAAGCAAAGGATACATCATCAAATAGTTTTAGCTGAGCTGATATGGGAACTCCCTCTAAAACCCACTCACTAGGATCAGATTCTGCTATGTTTATGCTAATTTTTGGTTCGCTCACTTCCTTTTTAGTCGTCCATGGTGATAAAGGCTCCATATAATACCTCATTTATCAGATGCACATTGTTACTTAATCTTTTTCCACTCTCGATTTTTATGTTTATTCACACTTGCTTAGAACAAGGTCTAAGATGGACTCAGTGGATCGGAGAGAATACTTGGCATCCAGATACTTCTTGTTTATCCAAGTCATGATTACTTACGGAATGATCTAGCGATTTTATACGATCCTTCGCCTATTTTCTTTGCAGAGAGAGCTTTTCTATAACGTCGTGGAAGCCTAAGGCTCCTTCAGCCACATCCCTTATACCCTCTCTCCGTCGTCTTGTGCTCCAACTTTTTTTGGCAGCGTTATACTTTTTTCTAGATTTTCCCTTGGGCCATGACATATGATTTTTCACCTCCTAAAAATTTCTCTAGAAAATCACCAACTTCGAGCACATCTTGTCCTTATTTACCCTTTTTTCATGTTGAAACAATCATGCTCTCTTATTTCCTTGGGTGCAAGCTTCCGTTGATATTTTGTACAAAAATATGTCATCTCAG
>JASEEV010000042.1 GCA_030019435.1 Methanocellales archaeon
AAGGGAAAAACGTAGTTTTTCCTTGGAAAGGAAGAGATTCGAAAGAGAAACGTAGCTTCTCTTCGGGGCCCGTGGTCTAGTTGGTTATGACATCGCCTTGACATGGCGAAGATCATGCGTTCGAATCGCATCGGGCCCACTCACCTAGGCTAACGGCTTAAGGTTTAACCCTTTGCTCCGGTAGTGTAGTCCGGCCAATCATTCCGGCCTTTCGAGCAACTTTTCGTCTCTTAAAAGGACCAAAAAGGCGAAGACAGCCGAAGACCCGGGTTCAAATCCCGGCCGGAGCATTCTAAGAGGACAACCGAGAAATCCGCTTCACAACATTTGGATGGGTTGAGAAGAGTTCCATGATTCCGTCGATGGTGCTGATTTTTGCCCCTTTTGCAAGTACTTCCACTTCATAAGCATCCAAATGACCATCCATATCCAGATCTGCCTTTCTTAGTTCAGTCACTTCTTTTCTTGCCTTGGAAGGGTCTGTGGCAAAGAAAGCCTTCATGCCCTCGATGCTTTTCAGTATTTCCTTGTCAATCCTTGTAGAGCAAACGATCTTGTACAGAGCTGATGCCAGAGTATATGGTTTTCCCGTCAACTCAGCACTTCCCCTGTCTGCGTAATATTCCCTTATTCTGCTAGCATAGAGGACAAGGAGATTGGTTATGAGATACACGACAAAGGCCACCAAAGCAATTGCCATCGCCGCCGAAGCGCCCCTTCTTCGTCCCATGCTAGAAAACAAGAAACTGTAAAAGACGAAGTAACAAATCATCGGTACCACGCTCAATGTCGTGATCACCACCACATCCCTGTGTCTGATATGAGATAATTCGTGTGCTAAAACTGCTCTGAGCTCATCTTCATTCAATCTGCTCATCAATTCTTTCGTCACACATACCCTAGCATCCCTCTTCGTCTTGCCAAAGGCGAAGGCGTTGGGAATTGGAATAGGGGAAATTCCAACTTTCGGCTTTGGAATCTTCGCCTTAGTCGCTAGATCGTCTATTATGGCATGTAGTCTGGGTTGCTCAGAGGGGGAGACATATCTGACGTTCATAAATCGTTCGACCATTTTCGGACCGATCATGAACTGGAATCCGACGATGACTAGAGCGAGGATTGCATAGAAGATCGGCGTAGCACCAACTCCAGTGAGAAGGCCGATCACACTAAACAGTGCAAAGAGAACGGCGCACATTACCGCTACGCAAAACATCATCCTCATTCTAAGCCAAATGGTTCGCATTTTCCCCCTCTTCCTTGTTGAGCGAGACTATATATTAAGATTGCCCACATAAAGAAAGTAACGATGATCACCATTGAAGAGCTTGCCGGAGTCGTTGAGGTATTGGGCTTCACCAACGAGGATGAATTATATGCTATTTTCATGGAGTTGGCATTCCTCAGGGAACATAAGGCGCCCCCTAAAAATAAGATAAGGGAATTGATCAAGCGTGCTACAAAAGAGCATTGGATTGAAGTCGTTCATGGATCAGAGTTCATAGTAGGTCCCTGTGCATTTCCAGAAGTACCAGATGGTCTGAGCGAGATTATAGACGTTCTCGAGATAGATGCTAATAGGAAGATCGACTGGAGCGAGGTAGCATCTGCGAAAACGGCTGAGTTGAAAAGCGAGATCAAGGCTCTTTCTAAAAGGATCGCTGCTCTGAGGAGGAAAAGAGCATCAAAAAAGCGGATAACGGAATTGGAGAATGAGTATCAGCGCTTGCTAGAGCTCTACTATGATTTTGAGTTCTGGCTACCTTGTGATCTGAGCAGAGTAAGGGAAGCGCTGAGTCTGGTGAGTAAGGCGCTGGAAAGCTTAAAATCATAGGATGCATTCTTTTAATCATGCCACGCAAAAGAGAGGATTATTTTTATCGGAAGGCAAAAAAGGAAGGGTATCGCTCTCGGGCTTCATACAAGCTTCAGCAGATCAACGCAAAGTACAACGTGATCCGACTTGGTGACACGGTCGTCGATCTGGGTGCCGCTCCGGGGGGATGGCTCCAAGTAGCGAAAGAGCTCTCGGGTGGTTTTGTCCTAGGGGTCGATCTACAAGCGATCGCTCCTATAGAAGGTGTGGAAACCCTACTAGGAGATATAACCGATCCATCCACTCTACAAAAAATACAGGGTATGATCGAGAAGAGTGAAGGGGCGGACGTCGTCATATGTGATGCGTCTCCAAATCTATCTGGCAACTGGAGCTTAGACCATGCGAGATCCATCGATCTGTGTAACTCCGCACTCAGCATTGCTACCAAGATACTAAAGCCAGGTGGAAATTTTGTCGTGAAAGTGTTCCAGGGCGACATGTTCTCTGACTTTCTTGCTGTGGTGAAGAAACATTTCAGCTTCGCCAAGGCATATGGTCCCCAGGCATCCAGAAAGGAGAGCGCGGAGATCTATATTATCGGCAAAGGATTTTTTCGATCTCGCCCAGCGGGGCATCTGTCTTGAATGATGTTCCGGAAAAGTGTGTCCTCGATGCTTGAAAACCAGCCTCGTGCAGCATTTCTATGAAGGTCTCTATCGGTGGTGGATTGATCTTCAGCTCTTTGCATATCGTATGTTGATCATAGTATGTGGGAATCTCCAGTTCTTCAGCGCAAAGGCGCACCAACCTCATCGCTCTTTTCCGTGTGCCCAATTTTCTGGACTCTAGTTCATCTAGAACCAAGTTGCAAAACTTCCTGTCATGCAATCTCCCCAGCCAGAGAGGGCCTGCCAGTGATATGCGCTCAGCACAAGAAGGGCACTTTTCTGGCATATGGGCAGCTAAGCCGTACTTCCAACTTCTAAAGCCGCAGCCGAAACAATGGCATATAAAACCCACTTGCCTCGTCATCTCATTTGACTTTGCGGCACCCTTTTCTACAGCCAAATAAACCCTAAAATAGTGCTCCATGGCATAGGATAATAAAGGTGCAAGCGATTTGTCATATCTTGCAAGATTTCTGGCAATTGCTCCAAGCAAAATACGTACGCCCATCTCTGGATGATATTCCGTTTTTAGGGGGATAGCACCATATTTCCGGATGCCTGATGCCTTGTGCGCACCGCATAACGGTGCCGTGTCCGTAGCAGTTATACAGAGCATCTTGCTCACAGACCGACAGGCAGCGTCTATGAACGGCGCAGGCGAACCAAATGGGTCTATATCCACAATGTCAAAGTGCGACTCAGAAAGCAGTACACTCGCATTTTTTCTTAGGGCCTTGGCGCTTAACCGATTTAACTCTATGTTTTTCTTAATCAATTCATGCGCTTGCGAACTCCAATCATTGATGGCGACATCCAGTCCCACTTCATTTGCTATTCTTACGCCACGTATGCCGGTTGCGCCAAGTGCATCCACATACGAATTCCGCTTGCCTGCAAATGCTGCAACGCATGCAACGCTAAGGTCTCTGCACAACTCCATCCTTGGGTTGTAGAATACTGGTGCGCTGGATGGAGGGTAATTCGTCTCTTTATCCAATATGGGAACTATAATTTTTGTGCTACCCTCTTGGATCATCTTGGTCTGCATATCCATTCCCATTTAACAAAAAGTGCTGCGAAGTCAGATCATCGTTACATTTGGCAAACCCTTAAAATGCACATCTCCAGTTACGAGTTCGCCTCCTTTAACTGATGCCGTTGTGTAGATCAAGGCATCGATGGTGTGCAACTTATGCTCAGTTTTCACTTCTGCAGCTTTAAGTGCAACCTCTTTGTCGATCGATATGATAATGCTCCTCCTTTCCATAAAATCGACTCTCTCAGTCGGATCTCTACCCTCACTCAGATACTTCGCTTTGATCTCAGTGAGACAGATAGAAGGCGTATAAATTATCTCTGCATCGTCAACGATATTCTTCACTTTCCTTCCACGCTCAGTACCGGCAAAGTACTCTATCCAAGCAAAGGAATCAAAGATCTTCATGCTCTCTCTCATCTCTGAGTCCTTCGGTGGTGAGCCAAGGATCGACGCCGAACATGCTTTTTTTCGTCCTGAGCAAGTTTTTTTCGAGAATCTTGTTGATGGTTTCAGATATCTTTCTTCTTCCGAACCTCTCAACCAAGATCTCGTGTATTTCGTCCTTTAGAATTACCGTGGTTTTCACCATAAGACATACACCGTAGATGTATTATGTTTACATGGTATTTAAAGTTGTAGTCTCTCATGCTTTGTTGAATAATTCAACTTACTAGGAGAAAATGTCTCTCTCGATCCAATCT
>JASEEV010000043.1 GCA_030019435.1 Methanocellales archaeon
TTCTCATACTGGTGACATCGTTTAGGGGCAGCATTACTCCATCATTTATCAAAAAAGAGGACCGTGAGTCTATCGCTTTTTCATTGACAGACTCCATAAGATATATGGTCTTGATATCAGTATTTCTGGGTTTTTTTGTACATTTCACAGCCGAAATAATCACCGTTACGTTTTACTCTGGGAAATACATAGGAGCTGCCATAATATTCGAAATACTAGCATACGGCGTTTTGTTTAACATGGTATTCCTCGGGCTCACACCAGCGACCACCAGTGCAGGAAGACCTGATTTAAGAGTGAAGATAGCTGTAATCAATACTATCATTATTATTGGACTTGGTCTACTTTTAGTTCCAAAATATGGAGCACTCGGTGCAGCAACATCCTTCTCAACAGGAGTGATAGTTGCGACTGTAGTCTACGCGTTCATCACTTTCAGGTGTTTAAAGTACAAATTTCCATGGCTAACATTAACAAAATGTTTATTTGCAGGAATATTAGCACTGGTTCCACTGCAAATGATCAGCTTCCTATTCCCATATATGTATAGAATGTTTCTCAACTTTTTTGTTGGAGGCGCACTATACACTTTAATTCTTTATCTGCTTAGAGAATTAAAACAAGAAGATTTTGAGTTACTTAAGAGTGTATTCCTCTCCCTCAGAAACTGAATATTAAAGAGAGCTCTTTTACAGTTTAATGATTATTCGAAAGAGGTACCTTCTTCAATTAAGTCTCTTTTTTCGTATCAATCCTTGAAATAACGAGTATTGAATCCTTAAGAATTGCTATAACCGTGATTATACGTTTTAAGATATTTTTAATGAAACAAATTGGCTTCATTTTTAATAATAATAAATCTCTTTTTAGTCCGTATTTTAGAAAATATGGCTTTTGCCATGGAGCTAAAAATAACCTAATTGTAATTTCGTCGTCGTATACCAGAGCAGCTTCACATACCCCTTGACTTCTTCATCGCTCAACTCTCTTCTCATGGTGCCCATAGCGTGTCTGTTAATTCTTGTTATATCTTGAACTTTTAATAATCCTTTTTCCACAGCGTAATCGTACAATTTTGTTCCTGGGATCGGATTTGTCACAGATATTGTCGTCGTATCTGGTCGCATCTCTTTAATAAGATCATTCGTCATCAAAATATCCTCTTTTGTTTCAGAAGGGGAACCGATCATCAAGTTTGCCCTTGCAAATATATTGGCTTCCTTACACCATTTAAATGCATTTTTAATTTGCTCAATTGTGATTCTCTTGTTCATTATCTCATCTAAAATTCTCTGTGATCCACTTTCGACACCAAAAATTATAAAATATCCACCAGCAGCACTCATATATTGTAACATCTCTTTGTCTACTCTATCCACTCTTGTACCAATATACCACGGAGTGTCAATCCCCCGCTCCTTGATTTCGTCACATAGAGCATAAAACCATTTTTTGTCCATTGTGAGGGTATCTCCTCCGATGTTAATCGAACTGGGCTTATATTCTTTTGTTATAAGTTCCATCTCGTCTACAACATTTTCTGGACTTCTGTATCTCATTTTTGCACCGAATATTTTTCTTGCAGTAGGTTGGCAGTAGCTGCAGTTAAATGGACAACCTCTAACTGCAATAAGATTCGTTTCTGGATAAAGAATCGGAAATTCCACAACGTTGGATAAGTAATAGTCCATCTCTAGTAAATCTCTGGCTGGGAGAGGTAATTCATCGAGATTTTGAATAGGTTCTCTCCTTTCTGTTTTTTTAATACCACTCGATGTCTTATAATATATCCCTCTTATACTTTCAAGCGATTTATTCTCGTCAATCGATTTGACCAGATCTAACATCGTATATTCACCCTCGCCTATCACAGCTATATCTATATTCTCATCTGACAAAGCATGCTCAGGCATGACTGAAGAGTGCGGTCCGCCTACAACTACCTTAACGGTGTTATCGATTTCTTTTGATATCTCTGCCATTTTTTTTGCTGTGGAATATGTAGGCGACATCGAACTAATGCCAATAAGATCGGCATTGTATCTCCCTATTTTGTTTTCTAATTGTTTGTCATCTTTTATCAAACTGTAATCAATTATTTTTACATCAATGTCATTCTCTCTTAAAACTGAGGCTATGTATCCTATTCCTAAGGGAGGATGAGAATGACTTGTATCCCACGTGTTCATCAGTAAGACTCTCATGAACTCAACATAGATCCTGGTGATATATAGGGTTTCTCTCTCATAAGCGTCATTAGCTCCTCTTGCTCTACTCACGTTTTATGTACTCGTAAACATGGACTCTTGAGAATTTTGTATGGGGGGTGATAAATCAATCAAATTTTTTCACCTACAACAATAAATTGCCAAGCCATTAAGGTTGGGAAAGAACTACACAACTTATCTTGGATAAACCTTGGTAGGAGGTATTGTAATGGCACTCTATTTCTGATGATATCTACTTTAATACATCTGAATCCACTATTCGCCATCAATTGCATGATGTCATCTTTGGTAAAAAATCGTATATGTTCGGGTGGATATACTTCACTTTTATTTTCAGGAAATCTTCCGAACAACAATTCTTTCCTATAGTCCCAATAAGCTACATTAGGAACCGATACTATTACTTTTCCATTTCGTTTTAAAATTTTATGAATATTCTCAAGTACAATTTTTGGGTTAAAAACGTGCTCCAAAACCTCTGCACAAATCACCACGTCAAACACCTTATCAGCGAACGGTAAATGTTCAACGACGCCCAATATTCCCTCAATTCCTTTAAAATGAAGATTTTTCAAATAATTTTTATTTATGTCGAGCCCCACATACTTATTACGCTTGTTCAAAAACTCCCCTAAGATGCCACTACCACATCCTAAATCGAGCACTGAACAACTCTCTTTAACCTCTAAAATGATTTTCTCAAAACGTTCCTTATCATAAATGGGAGACTCTTCAAGAGAGGGCCTTCCACTTTCTATTTTATTGTAATATTCAACAATCATTTCTTGCAAATTTAAGTCACCTTCTCTCTCTTTATCATCTACTCTAATGTTACATAAAAACTTTAGGAACATCCCGGGTATAGATGATTTGTACTTTTGAGTATCCATTAGATAAAAGGTCTTCATTTCTTAATTGTTTTTACTATCATTTTCAGCATCTCCAGAATAGATTAACTGTGAGACTCTTATTAAACGATAGCCATTTTTGTGCAAGGTTATTATAGAGAAAGAATCTTTAAAATTAAAACGGAATGAACAAACGAGATTGTATGAAAATCTTAGGGAAATTGGCACAAAAGGTATGGTGGAAGTCGTGGTCGTATGAGAAAATGTACTATCATCGGCTATCGAAGAAGATACGGATCGATCTGATTAACGGAATGCTAGCCAATCATGAGAACAGACAAGTTTTGGATATCGGCTGTGGAGCTGGTTTTATTTCGAAGATTTACAATGCAGTTGGAGTAGATGTTAAAGCCGATGAATTAAAATGGGCAAGTAAACAATTTGGGAACTGTAAATTTGTTGTGGGGCAAGCTGAGAAGTTACCATTTAAGAATCAAACTTTCGACACCGTACTTTGTGTTGAGGTCGTAGAACATCTCGACGATGGTAAGTTACTGTATACGGAAATAGATCGAGTGATTGGGAGTGATGGAGTTTTAATCATATCAACACCCTCGCTAGATGGTATACTAAAACCGCCTAAAATGCTCGGACATATAAAAAGGGGGTTCACCCTCGCAGAGATCGAAAAGGAACTGTCTCCACACGGTTTTAGGGTATTGGATGTAAAGTATTATAATAAGATATTCAGCTACGGGATGTGGGTATTATTTCATCATTTGTTATTCCTAGATGGAGTATCACCGACACTAAAATTTATACTCACCACTATCCAATTTTCCCCTTTGTTCCCACTACTTTATGTTATATATAGAGCAGACCTATGCTTACCTGTAAAAGGGGCTGGCATGGTAATCAAAGCCCAAAAAGAAAAGTGAAGTGCTAACAATGTTCGAAGGAGAACCAATATGACATCCATATCACGCCTTGTCTCATATTTCCCACCCAAAGAGAAAGTAAAA
>JASEEV010000044.1 GCA_030019435.1 Methanocellales archaeon
AGTAGCATCGGACCGAGAGTCAGAGAATTTGAGCAACGGTTTGCCGATTGGGTTGGATGTAAATATGGAGTTTCAACTACGTCTGGGACGACTGCTTTGCATCTGGCTGTTGCGACTCTCGGCATGGGCATGGGCAACGAGGTCATCATCCCCACGTTCACGATGGTTGCCACCTGCAACGCTGTGCTTTACCAAAACGCAAGACCCGTTCTCGTGGATGCAATGCCAGACACTTGGTGCATGGATGTGGATCAAATCCAGGAAAAGATCACAAAAAATACGAGGGCGATCATGCCAGTTCACATCTATGGTCATAGCTGCGATATGGACCCCATCTTGGACATCGCTGAAGACCATAATTTGTACGTAATAGAGGATGCAGCCGAAGCAATCGGAACAGAATACAAGGGGAAAAAAGCTGGGAGCGTCGGGACCTGCGGGACATTCAGCTTCTACGCTAACAAGGCCTTAACATGTGGAGAAGGCGGAATGCTGGTAACAAACGATGAGAAGATTGCTGAAAGGGCACAAATCCTGATGAACCATGGCTTCACGCCTGGGACACACTTCCTGCACCACTACATCGGGTTTAACTTCAGGATGACCAGCTTACAGGCAGCCATCGGATTAGCACAGCTTGAAAGAATATCCGAGTTCTTAGAAGCCAAACGAAGAAATGCAGCGTTATACACATCATTGCTAAAGGACATTCCGGGTCTTACTCTGCCAGTTGAAATGCCGTGGTGCAAGAACAGTTTTTGGATGTACGGGATCTTGGTCGATGAAGATGAGTTTGGAATCGACAGAGATGAACTGCAAAAGAGACTAGAGGAAAAGGGAATAGAAACGAGGATCTTCTTCAAAAACATGCACTCACAACCCGTATATCAAAAAATGGGGTTGTTCCCATGGCACACGTATCCAGTTGCGGATATGTTGGAAAAACGGGGTGTATACCTGCCGAGCAGCACCAAACTGACCGAGGAGGAGATCCGGTATGTCTGCGATGCCATTCGGGCAGAAGTACGCTGAAATCTACGATAAAGTATACCAGGACAAGGACTACGCCAGAGAGGTCGCGTTCTTGGAGGACATATTCGAGCGATACGGAGAGGAGCCTGTGACAATCCTTGACGTCGCCTGCGGTACGGGAGGCCACGCAATCGAGTTAGTGAAAAAGGGCTACACTGTCACTGGAATCGATGCATCAAAACACATGATAGAGATCGCAAAGGAAAAAGCAAGAAGAGAGGGTATGGATGTGGAGTTTCACGTAGCAGAGATGCAGAGCTTTGACCTCGATGAGAAGTTCGACGCCGTATTTTGCATGTTCTCTGGCATGGACTACTTGCTGCTTTACAGCGAGATCATGCGGACACTGGCAAACATCAAAAAACACCTTAAAGATGGCGGCTTGTTCATATGTGATTTCTGGAATGCTTCAGCAAGATACGCCCCAGAGGAAACAAAGATCGTTGAGGACGGGGACATAAAGATCATAAGAGCCTCGACCATTAAACAAATGGTACACGGTTACTATGAAGTTAAATTTAACTTTGACGTCAAGGAGGGTTCAAGAACTGACAACTTCAGCGAGAGGCACGTACTTAGAGCATATTATCCAGATGAGATTAGACGCTACTTAGAGGAGAGTGGTTTTGAGGTGCTGAAAATCTGTCCTTTCATGGAGCTCGATGGGGAAATAACCGAGGATGTTCGAGATATAATGGTGATCGCACGATGTTAGTGTCCATATCGTGGCCGTTTCCCGGAGTATGTGCATATTTTCAAAATCTGGAAGGAATAGGGCTGTCAAAACATATCACCCTCAAGCAGAACATGCAGCTCACGATCCCAAAGGACGCGGTCGTCGTCTTCGGTGGATACTCGGAACCGTACAAGGAACTGATACCCAATATCTCCAACCGAAAGGGCGTTTTGTTCACGAGCTCGTCCGGAGAAGTCGGACTAACACCGAACATGGTTGAAGTTACTTTTCTGGAGAAGACATTGGAGTTGTTGGACAGAAAGATCATAGACTTCGTCCTGTTCAGCGACCCTAACATGGCTGAAGTCTTTGATAGGGATGATACTTATTGGATTCCCTGTCCAATTGCCCCCAAGCTGGTGAAGTATGACGGAAACGTGGAAAAGACCGACGGCATAAGTCTGTTCTGCCCTGCTAAGCCCAGCAAGAACATCTACGGTAACTTGCTCGCCGTCAAGCTCATCCAAGAAAAGAGGAGTATCAAGCTGCACACGAACCTTAGGGGATGTGAAAAACTGATAAAGATGCTGGGTATCGATGCAGAGATCCATGACTGGCTTCCTACGGAGCATTATCATAAACTGTTATCGAGCATGGGGGTGAACTTGGCTGTGGAATGGTGCGGATCCTACTTTAACTATAATGTAGTCGAGGCTGCACTACTAGGCGTACCGTCTGTCGTGAACGCCGTGGCGGACTTTTATCCACTGGACGAGACAACGGTCAAAAACCCAGACGATCCGACCGAGATAGCAGACAAGATCAATTACGCACTCGATCATCCTGAGCTGGGGGATATCGCAAGGGACACGATCTTAAAGCTGGCGGAAAAGCATAATGCCAAGGTCAAGGAGGTCTTAGATGAAATTTAGGACACAAAGGATAGCCTTAAAGCCCTTTTTTCATTGGATAGAGAAGCTCGAAACCCCTTTTATGATAGAGGATGCAGAGAGGATATTGGGATCAGAGGCTAAAAAAGGGGTGACATTAATATAGATAGTTCGCATAAATTTGTAGCGTGGGTCATAAATGCCTGAAGATAAGTATAAACTGATAAAGGAAACGTTTCGTGCGGCTGGACCCCAGAGGGGCATATCAAAGATCACCGTCTACGATGGTGAGGGCAAAGTCATTGTTGAGGTGACAAAGAGGGGGAGTGAGTAGATGCCAGTAGTCTTCAACCCTGCCCAAGCACTGGAACTGCTTGAGTATGGGGATTTCACACTACTAAACTTCACCGTGACGCTGGATCCGCTTGCGACAATCACCGCTAGGCTCAGCGTTCAAACGGACAAGCATCTTTTGACAGAGCGTTTCAGCTGGGGTAGCACCAAGATTCCAGACCAGATCTACTACGAGCTCTGGTATTCGTTCCAAAAAAGGGGTGTGCTCAACGAGTTCTATTGTGGAGACTACATCAACGAAAGCAACCTCGACAACCGATCAACGCATATCTGGGCAGCTGACTGGGTGGATGTCAAGCTCTGGAATAAGGTCAATGTGGAGAGGTTTGTCGATTTTACTGTATGGTACTATACATATTGGGAGAAGAACGTAGACGATGTCTTTGCCATACTCAAGCACGACTGGAACACCTTGGACAAGATAGCGAAATACCTAGAATCCATTGACAAGAAGACTCCTGCTAGACCACCTGCTAGACCAGGGGTAGGAATAAGGGGAGTGGAGCTGAGATAATGGCTGTCAAGGTCGCCACAAAGCCGATGGGGAGACTGAGATACGGCTCAGCACTTCTCTTTGATTACGAGAGGATTGGTGCTGGGAGCACGATAACAAGTGACTGGATCCTTTGTGAGGACGACAGGGTGAAGACCTTTGGATTTTACTCAACATCTCGTGGAACCTGCCGAATAGATGTCAGCTTTATTGGAACCACCAGATTCAGGGAATATTGGAAAGACCGAACAGGTCCAGGATCTCTAACCACTGCCTCTTTCACAGAGTGTTTTAGATATACCAGAGGGAAAATCGAGTGTGGAGCGGTTGGCTCAGCTGATTTATACTACGGCGGGATTTTAGAGTAATAAGAGAGGTATCGTAATGCTACCAAGAAAAGGGCACCTTAAGAAGGACATGATGGAGAAGCTCAAGTTCGTCGACGATAAGGACGTTAAACGCCCGAAATCGTCCCTGACTGGGAAGA
>JASEEV010000045.1 GCA_030019435.1 Methanocellales archaeon
TCTTTAGGGCGGAGTAGTCTTTCAATCCTCATTTTATGAGTCTATCCATTGAAACCGACATGGGAACACATAACGACTCCAAGCACATTTGTCTTTCAATCCTCATTTTATGAGTCTATCCATTGAAACTAGCAGGGAGAGGAATTGGCGATAGTTATTTAAGTGTTCTTTCAATCCTCATTTTATGAGTCTATCCATTGAAACCTACTATTTCTGCCTGTGCATCTATTTGCTCTTGAACCTTTCAATCCTCATTTTATGAGTCTATCCATTGAAACGCGATTTTTCTAAACTTCCTGAGCGTCTCTTCTACTTTCAATCCTCATTTTATGAGTCTATCCATTGAAACCGATTACACAACAATCAAAGTAAACGATAGACTAAACTTTCAATCCTCATTTTATGAGTCTATCCATTGAAACAGCAAACGGTGCAAAAGTAACAAATGCTATGGCTCTCTTTCAATCCTCATTTTATGAGTCTATCCATTGAAACATAGAAATCATTGCGCTGAGCTAATTTACCATATAGCTTTCAATCCTCATTTTATGAGTCTATCCATTGAAACTGATAAGGCACGAAAGGATGAAGAGTTTAGAATAAAACTTTCAATCCTCATTTTATGAGTCTATCCATTGAAACTAGAAGATGAGGACAAGAAAAGAAATTGAGGATGTCTTTCAATCCTCATTTTATGAGTCTATCCATTGAAACTTTATATCCGATTTCTAAAGCTTTTTTGAGCTCTGCTTTCAATCCTCATTTTATGAGTCTATCCATTGAAACGACTTACAGAAAGCTATTTCCAGTCTTTAAATGGACTTTCAATCCTCATTTTATGAGTCTATCCATTGAAACTCTTTGAGCATACTCAAAGCTTTCCATGATGTCGCTTTCAATCCTCATTTTATGAGTCTATCCATTGAAACTTAAAAAAAAGAGTTTGATCTAAAATCGGCTATATGCTTTCAATCCTCATTTTATGAGTCTATCCATTGAAACAGATGAGAGATCGTATAAGACCTTACTCTGGGCAAACTTTCAATCCTCATTTTATGAGTCTATCCATTGAAACCTATACTCTTTGTTTTACAAGTATCCTCACATACCTTTCTTTCAATCCTCATTTTATGAGTCTATCCATTGAAACGAAAAAATGGCATGTTTTCAGATATGAAGCAAATGGCTTTCAATCCTCATTTTATGAGTCTATCCATTGAAACGGAGTAACAAAATGGAGGAAAAATAGTGAAACTGAGCTTTCAATCCTCATTTTATGAGTCTATCCATTGAAACCAAAAAAGACATAATCAAGCGAATTATAGAAAAAAGCTTTCAATCCTCATTTTATGAGTCTATCCATTGAAACATGACTAAGAAAAATACAGAAATTGAGTTGTTAACTTTCAATCCTCATTTTATGAGTCTATCCATTGAAACTGTTTTTAGGTTACTACTCACCTTAAATCACCTTTTCTTTCAATCCTCATTTTATGAGTCTATCCATTGAAACTCAATCGTTGTATGGCAGGCGAGATTTGCAAATTAGCTTTCAATCCTCATTTTATGAGTCTATCCATTGAAACCGAAGGAGAAGTAAGAGAAGGCAAGGCTGGTGAGGCTTTCAATCCTCATTTTATGAGTCTATCCATTGAAACCGAAGATGTCCTTATTGCCAAGCAGAATTGGAATTAATCTTTCAATCCTCATTTTATGAGTCTATCCATTGAAACTGGTCGGTATATCGGCGACCACTCCTCAGTTATTCTTTCAATCCTCATTTTATGAGTCTATCCATTGAAACATAAGCTTTAAATATGATTAAAATAATCAATATTAGCTTTCAATCCTCATTTTATGAGTCTATCCATTGAAACTAGGGAATCGTTACGGTATTCTCGCCGCTTAAGAGACTTTCAATCCTCATTTTATGAGTCTATCCATTGAAACTTATCAAATTTCCCTTCTACCTTTTCAGCTAAAATCCTTTCAATCCTCATTTTATGAGTCTATCCATTGAAACCCACTTGTATGTTCTTCTTTAACCTCTTTCTCTAGATCTTTCAATCCTCATTTTATGAGTCTATCCATTGAAACGCCAGTAACGCCAATTACCTCATCCAAGATGATGCGCTTTCAATCCTCATTTTATGAGTCTATCCATTGAAACTCATTCTCGAAAAATTGGAACAATTCAGTTCCGAAACTTTCAATCCTCATTTTATGAGTCTATCCATTGAAACTAGTATCGGAGTTGGGGCGAGTATTTCTGTTACTATCTTTCAATCCTCATTTTATGAGTCTATCCATTGAAACCTGGGACGAATGTTAAGATGATGTTTGTTTTACACCTTTCAATCCTCATTTTATGAGTCTATCCATTGAAACATACGACATCACGGGAAAGCCAGAAGTCATATATCTTTCAATCCTCATTTTATGAGTCTATCCATTGAAACCCCCCAAAAGCCCCAGCGGGCACATATTTGCAGATCAGCTTTCAATCCTCATTTTATGAGTCTATCCATTGAAACCTATGCAGAAACATTAGCACGTTCACAACAGTTGTCTTTCAATCCTCATTTTATGAGTCTATCCATTGAAACTTTCCTGAGAACCTTCTTAGGTAAAAAAGAACGACACTTTCAATCCTCATTTTATGAGTCTATCCATTGAAACTTGTCTCTTCTCAATTGGAAAGGAAATAAATAAAGAGCTTTCAATCCTCATTTTATGAGTCTATCCATTGAAACCACAACTGAAGTAACGATACCGTTTACAAATATTCTTTCAATCCTCATTTTATGAGTCTATCCATTGAAACGTCGTATAGAGCTGTTTCCTTCTTTTAATTTTGTCGACTTTCAATCCTCATTTTATGAGTCTATCCATTGAAACCTATTGGTCTTGGCAAAGGCATTAAATCTAATGGACTTTCAATCCTCATTTTATGAGTCTATCCATTGAAACCTGAGATTAAAAAAGCTTTGGAAATCGGATATAAAATCTTTCAATCCTCATTTTATGAGTCTATCCATTGAAACTCGATTAAAATGTTATCAGGCAAATATTTGATGAGCTTTCAATCCTCATTTTATGAGTCTATCCATTGAAACTATATTAAAGGATAAAAGAGCCGTTCCAAT
>JASEEV010000046.1 GCA_030019435.1 Methanocellales archaeon
CTGCTTCAACTAATTTGAACTTGTCATCCATTAGGTGGTGCTCTATGTTTCTTCTTTTCAAATTCACATCATAGTACGGATCAAAATTATCCAAACAGATCACAAAATGACCTAAACCTATTAATTTGTCGACGATGTGACTGCCGATAAAGCCTGCACCACCTGTAACCAAGCATTTCATGTGAACATCTACAGACATTTTGGATTGTGCTCCATTTACTCGATTTCTTCATAGAACTTCATATATTCTCTAAGCATCTTCCCATAGGTATACTTTTTTAAAACTTTTTTTCTCGCATTTCGCCCCATTTCCTCTTTTAGATCTTCATCATCTAGTAATCTCCCAACTTCGCTAGCAAAGTTTTCTTTAGATGCATATATTCCATCGACTTCGTTATCAATTAATTCTACATTTCCTGTGACGTTAAGTGTGACAACAGGTTTTCCACACGACATAGCCTCCAGTATGACTTTGGGGCAATTCTCATTCCAACTTGGGTGAATCACGATACTAGCTTTATTGTAAAATTCTGGCATTTTGCAATATGGAACTCTATCAAAGAATTTGATTCCATCCAAATGTCCTTTTGCACCAAGTATCCAAAATTCCATGTTTCTATACTTCTTCCTCAATCTGTTAAAAGTATCAACGACAATGTCATATCCTTTCCGCCGACTTAAACCTCCAGCAAAAAGAACAATTGGCTTGTCTGTTTTTATTTTTCGAGGAGAAAAGAATTTCTCATCAACACCATTCGGGATAACTGTAATTTTTTCTTCTGGAAAATCAAAATATTTGATAGTTTCTTTCTTGTAAAATTCGCTTGGAGAAATTATGTAATCTGAATTTTCTACTGCCATTTTTTCCCATTTTTTAAGGAATTCGATCCTTATTTTTTGTTTGGCTGTTAACTTAAACTTTGGTATTGTCAGTAACCACGACCTAATAAAACTTCTAATCGTCAGTACTTTTATCGGTTCTTGTAAGAGCCAGAAACCAATACAAGCATCGATATCTTGTGCGTGTAGTATTCCATGAAAATTTTTGAATCGGTTGTATAAGCCAATTCCAAAAGGAAAATAAGAGAAGTTTATGATTTTTAAGATATTTGGGGAAAAGACCCTATGAACTTTGATTCCATCGATCATTTCGCTTTTCAAAAAATTTGTCTTCAAGGTAGTACCGCCCGCTACTACTTCCCCAATATCTTTACCTAACTGATAAATAATAGGGTACGGGCCAAAGTTCATTTTCCCTTTTTCATGAAAATAATATGAAACGATGATTACTTTCATCATGAAACTTTAAATAACGCTAGTCGATAAATACTTAATCTTCACGTCCACAGTTTAATAAAACTAAAACACTATTGCGCAGTGATAAAATGAAAATACTATTATGCACTCCGCTTGAAGGTTACAGCACCAAACCCCCAATGAGCCCGCTGGGCTTAGCCTTCATAGCAGGAGCTCTCGAGAGAGAAAATTATGAGGTAAAAATACTCGATAATTACCTTGAGAAGTTTAATCAAGAGTCGTTTTTGAAAAGAGTTAGAAAATATAATCCGGATGTTGTTGGCATTACATGCCATGCCGAAGATCGCTTTGGAGCGTTTGAAACAGCAAAGGTACTGAAAGAGCAGTACCCGAATATAAAGACTGTGTTAGGGGGCCCTTTTCCCACTGTTTGCCATAAGCAGATACTAGAAGATATCCCATCTGTAGATATTGTGGTGAGAGGAGAGGGGGAAGTTACGTTCCTAGATAGCGTCAAACACATAGAAAAAGGTAAAAATCTGGATGATGTTAGGGGTATTACATACAGAGATGAAAAAAAGATAAAAATTAACGATAGTAGACAATTTGTTAAAGATTTAAATGAACTACCCTGGCCAGCATATCATCTCTTAAAGATTAAAGAGTATCCTTCTTATTTATCATCTTTTTTTAGCTTTTTTTGAATACCCCCAAAAAAAGAGCCAAAATATACAGCCAGCTTAATCTTTAGTAGGGGTTGCCCTTTTAATTGCCAATTCTGCTCTAGTAAAGAAATGTGGAAACGAACTTACAGAATAATCAATCCAGAAAATGCAGCCTCACAAGTAAACTACTTCGTAGAAAAAGGGGTAGACGGATTTGCTTTTTGGGACGATCATCTAACACTCAATAAAAAGTGGTTCATGAAGTTTGCAGCCAAAATAAAAAAGGAAAAACTAGACATTCAATTCAAGTGTTTGGGAAGGGCTGATTCGATCGATGAGGAAGTAGCAAGAACTTTACACGAAATTGGTTGCCGTATGATTACTTTAGGTATTGAAAATGGAAGTCCAAGAATCCTAAAAATAATGAACAAACAGATAACCCCTCAACAATCAGAGAGAGCTGTAGCACTCTTATACAAAAATGGCATTCTCAGCACCGGAGGGAGCATTGTAAATAATCCAGGAGAAAAACCAGATGACCTCACTTTAAACCTAAAATTCTTTAAAAAACTAGAAGAAAAATATTCGTTAGTTCCCGGTACACCGACTCCGGTGATAATATATCCGGGCTCAGATCTAGAACGAGTAGCAATAATGGATGGACACCTTAAAAACTTTAGATGGACTAGACGGTATTACGAAAAACGAAATATAATTGCAGGGTGTAGTCCGTATACCCCATTATACGAAAACATTCCGACCGAGCATTTGATCAGGTATATCGTAAAAGAATCTTTGAGGTTGAAATATTATAGGTTGCTCAGAAATTTGATCGTACAAATGATATATGTTGGTAGATCCGATTTTCACGAAGGACTTAAAGCTAAGATGATATTCCTTTTAGGGATTTTAGACTGTATTGTGGAATCGCCTTGGAAAAATAAGCCAGAATGTATTTATGATATCTTTAATGAGACTTTAGGATATAAGCTTAGAAAGATTATTTGAAATTCTTGGCTCTGTAGAAACCCTTTAGTCTCCTTCTATTAAAATCCATTGTTTGGGGGATGGATATGAAGGAATC
>JASEEV010000047.1 GCA_030019435.1 Methanocellales archaeon
GAGCCGATTGAAGAAAAGGGCGGTGCGATCATAGAGAGCATCACAAAGAATACAAAGAGAAACTTGAGAAATATGATGCTGTCTACTCTATCAACAGGCCTGAAGACGGCTTTGAGTTCGTAGAGTGGCTTCCTGGTGCATATTGCCCCGAGATCCACCGAGCTCTTGGGATAGAGAAGTTATGGAGAACTATCTACATCGGAACGTGCAATTCTCAGAGAAAGCTAGGGTGGGTCAAGGAAATCAACCCAGATGTAATCTTCGGCAACAACTGGGGTCCGTATGGAATAAGTGCATCTACTCCGAGATATTCAATCAATTTCACTCTAGTGGTTAACCAAGCACGTATTGCAATTAACATCCACCAATCGGACTGGGGTACGAATAGAAAAATTTTTGAGCTGATCCCTTGCACGTTCACCCTGACAGACAGGGTGGAGGGCGTAGAGGACATCTTCGGCAAACTGACCGACAAAATGAGTTTCGCCACTGCTGATGAAGCGAAGGAGCTCATCGATTTTTATTTGGAAAATGAAGAGGAGAGAAATAAAGTTTTGAAGAAAGAGAGAGAGATTATTAAACCTCTGACATACAAGAACCAGATTTCAAAGATCTTGGAGGATCTATGACTTTCGGCAAAATTTTGTGGCTGTCACCTACCTCTCTCGCAGGGCGCAATCCGATGGATGTATGGAAAGAGTATCTCATAAAAAGGGGGACTTGGGAGTTAACTACAGATCCAGAAAAGGCAGATATTTTTTGGTTTGGATCAGATTCTGTCCTATCAGACGAACTACTGGAAAAGGACGTCTTCAAGATATGCTACTTCTGGGATATCCTGCCATCCAGAATGCTAGATCCTATCTTTCGAGAGTTCATTAAAAAGAAAGTTGAGCAGATGAGAAAGTGCAATCTGATCCTCACACCGTCCATGACCATCCTCTACCAAGTTCAGATGCTGGGGTTCCCAAACGTGACGCTTTGTACTCCAGGCATCGACGCGAAGCTGATAGACTCTGTGGATGGAGGGGAGAGAAAGATGCAAGTATGCACTGTTGGGCGTTTGAATGCAGGGCATAAGCAACATGACTGGCTCATAAGGGCAGCTTCCATGATAAACCCTGCTCCAACGGTGATTATGTGCGGTGCGGGTGATCCAAAACCATTGATGGATCTTGCGAAACAGTTGAACGTGGATCTTACGATAGGACCTGTATCGGATGAGGAAAAGGTACGCAGGATCAAGGAGTCAACATGTTTTATTACAGCTTCTGCTTGGGAGGGCTTTGGAATGGGACCGATTGAGGCGATGTATGCCTCAGTGCCCACGCTAGCTTTAGATATACCCACACATAGAGAGATGCTGAAAGAATATGCGATATATTTCTATTCGCCTGTGGATTTAGCTGAAAAGATGGCTTTCCTTATGAACAACGAAAAATTGAGAGAAGAGATGTCCAAGAGGGGCAGGGAATACGTAGCTAATAATCTCACATTCGAGAGAGCTACAGATCGCCTGGAATGGATTTTGAATCATGTCATCAAACAAATTCTTGGAAAAAAGGTGAGAGCGAATCCTAGCAGGCAGGACTGGATCGACATATATGATAGTGAGGCGGGCAGAAGTTTAAAATATCATCCCTACCGAGCAGACCCCCACTGGACACGGTTTTGGGAGCCAAGGCACTACGTCAAGCTCCTCAAGAAATATGGCATCAAGCACGTCTTGGACGTGGGGGCTGGACCAACCCATCCAACTATATATGCATTAGACGGTCTCGATGTCTCGGTCTGCGAGTGCTCAAAGGTGGCAATTGAGCAGGGGAAGGAGATCGCTACTAAACATGGGGTTGACAGAAAAATACGGTGGGTGTGTGGATTCGGTGAAGAGTTGCCTTACGATAATGATAAATTTGATGCGGTGATTCAAAGTCATATCTGGGAGCATTTGCCCGAACCAGAGAAGGCGATAGCAGAGGGATTGCGGGTGCTGAAGCCGGGCGGTATACTGATAGGTGCTGTCCCTCTTGGAACGAACTACTACGACCCGCTCCATTTAAATGTATACTCCCCTGACGATATCAGGAATCTCGTAAGCAAGTTCTCTGATCGATGCGAGATAGTCAGCATAGAGACGATTGCTGAACCAAAGTGTGACCCCTCTGTGATTTTAACTACGCTAAAGAAGGTGGTAAAATGATAACAATATATTTCGATGGCTTGTGCGAACCTGTCAATCCTAATGGTATTGCAGCCTATGGTTATGTCATCTATCAAAATGGGAAAATTATAAAAAAAGGTTGTAGGGTCATTGGGGAGGGCAAGGGCATGACAAACAATGTTGCTGAGTACTCTGGTTTGAAAAGAGCATTAGAATGGTTGAGTGAACAAGATATCGACGATGAGATAACAATCAAAGGGGACTCGACACTAGCAATAAACCAGATGACTGGTGTTTGGCAAATCAGGTCAGAAACATCAAGAAGATTCGTCCCTCAAATCAGAACGTTGCTGAAAGGGAAGAAAGTGAGTTTTGTGTGGATTCCGAGAGAGAAAAACTCTGAGGCAGATATGCTTTCCAGAGTGGCTTATAAGAGATATAGGAGACAAAACTGTGAATTACCACCCTTTTCAAAAGGTGGTAGTTCTCTTGGAGGGTAAAACTTTGAGAATTCCTGTCGCAGAACCGAACCTTGGGGAAAAGGAAAGACAAGCGGTCATGGACTGCATGGACAGTGGATGGATCAGTAGCATCGGACCGAGAGTCAGAGAATTTGAGCAGCGGTTTGCCGATTGGGTTG
>JASEEV010000048.1 GCA_030019435.1 Methanocellales archaeon
AAGTTCGTCGACGATAAGGACGTTAAACGCCCGAAATCGTCCCTGACTGGGAAGACGATCAAGGGAACGCCCGTCGTGGCATGGGTCGACGGCCCTGCCAAGAGGACCATCAGGGTCGAGCCGAGGAGCAAGCCGGACAGGCCGAAGTACTACATCCTGTTCGCTGACGGTCCAGCCGACAGGAGGCTAAACCTCAGCGAGGAGGATCTAACCGAGATCATAGAATAGTAGGTGATTAAAATTACTCAGATAGATAAACAGAGGGGATGCTTCATCGACATCGCCGTCCCCGCCGTCCCCGCCAAGGTCGTACACCCCTACGTCGGCGACGAGACCGAAGTAACGGGCACCTACACGGGCTACCACGAGGAGAAGACGTTCAGGTTCCTCAGGGACGACGAGATCTTCCAGCCGAGCAGGTACAAGTTCGGTGCCGAGGTCAAGTCGACTGGAGGAACTGCTACACTGGGCGTCTATGTTGAGGGCGTCGCAGGCACGGTCGAGCTGACGACGGAGAGCACGGCCTACGATGTTTTAGTGGGAAGCAAGGATATCTCGGGTCTGGCGGACGGCGTGCACCCTGTTCACATGAGTCTCAAGGTCAATCGTGGGACGTATTGGAATCGCCTTTTCGACAACTATCTAGTGGGGTGAAGATGGTTCGAGAGATTCGGGTGGGTGAACTATTTGATGATTTTTCAGACAACAAATATAAGGATAGAGATGCAAGAAGACTCCGGGTCCATTGTGCAACGCCTATAAATCTTCACATAAAGGGGAAGGACAGACCAGAGTGGACGGTTACAGGCGGAAGTTGGGATGCTTCAGCAGGATATTTATATAATGCGGGGAGCAGCACGGCAGATCAACAGATACAGACTCCTTCAACATTCGTAGTGGGCACCTGGGAATATGACCTGTTAGTTGAGAAGGATACTTCTGATCCCCTTCAAGCACATTTTATGTGGGTGGATGCAAATAATTATATGGGTCACGACCACAGAGGCGCAACAACTGATGTCGTACGCCTTTGGAAAATAGTTGCAGGCACAGCAACAGTTTTGATAAGTACGGCTATGGGTCTCGTAGCAGGTGTTTATGAGACTCACAAAATTACAAGAGATAGTAGTGGAAACTATGAAATTTTCATAGATGGTGTGTCCAAGGGGACGGCAACAGATGTCGCCATCACATCGTCAAATAAGTTCCAGTTTAGTAATCCAAAAACTTCTACTCCTTCCGCGTGCCGGATAGACAACGTAAAGGTGTACTAGATGAATGCAACGCCAGAAGAGAGACAAATCAAGGAGACGAAAGAAAACTGCCTCTACATAGAGGTTGACCTTATCGGGGATGGAACAGGTGATAATCCATACCGAGCAGATTTACCCTACGATGTTTATACCCATCTTGATAGTCTCACCGCAGACGGTCATAGCGATATAGACTATGTGAACAAGAAGGTAAGAATCTACATCAACAAAATCAAGACAGCAAAAGTAGAACTGGATAAAATTAAAGCAGATACCAAGATAAAAATTCTGCATGAAAAGACAAAAGGGAAATTGGTAAAATGAGGATATATTGCATCTCCGACACTCATATTGGTTTTGAGCACTCAAACTACAAGGCGATAGCACGGCTCCTCAAGAATGCCAGAAAGGATGCAGACAGGCTGATTTTATGTGGCGATATCATAGACCTTTGGCGTTGCCCGCTCCCAAAGATAAAGGAGGATCCCCTCTATTCTGAAGCTTATTTTGACCTGTTAAACACGGTGAAAGAAGTTCCAAGCATATACATTCGAGGCAATCATGACATATACATCCGAAAGACCGACCTCCCGTTTCTGATAGTGGACAAAATGCTGGAAGATGGCATCTACTATACTCACGGTTGGGAGTTCGACTTAATGCAGAGACTGGGCAGTCCGCTATACTACTGGCTGGTAACACGCTTTCCATACCTTTACCAAAGGTTTTTCAGAACCCCGTCCCAGATCAGGACAGAGGAGGATCCTTATAACAGGCTGGTGGGTGCCATTCATGCAGAGGCGAGGATATTCGCTGAGAAAAAGGGTTACGATAGGGTCGTCATAGGACACACACACCAGCCATTTATGGGCGACCATATCGTTTATGACTGTGGAGATCTCATTGACAGTTTGTCGTATCTAACCATCGAAGATGGGGTGCCTGCTCTGCACAAGATGCGGAGATAGCCGAGGGGGTGGGACGCCTATGCCAGAAAAATTCAAGCTCAAGAGAATCGGCAGAGATGAATTTATCTTGAAAATCGAGGATTTCGAGATCATCCTTTCTGGGGATGAAGCGAAGCAGCTTCAGGAAGTGCTCTTTAAAGATTTGAAAGATAGATAATTTTTTTAATTTTAATTTTTTTGTTTTTTTTGAAAAATATGCTCTTTTAAAATCGACTATATGCGAGCTTATTTTATATCAAATAATACGATATACAATATATCGCAAAATATAAACCTATCGGCGGGCTGGAGTCGAGGGCTGTGGCTGCTGTGGAGAGTGCTGTTCTGAACGCCTAGGTCCAACATAAATATACTAACGTGTGTAAGGGTCAATCGCCCAAATGAAATTGGGGCTCCAGGTCAGCC
>JASEEV010000049.1:0-587 GCA_030019435.1 Methanocellales archaeon
AGCAAATGACCTTTCCTATCGATGGGAAAACCATCATATTCGACAAATTGCAGAAAGGCGATTGCCTTCTGCTTCTCTATGGAGGCGATGATAAGAAGCTTCAACGATCATTTAGATCCTTTATAAGTAATGGGCTGGAAAACGATGAACTCTGCCTCTACGCATTTGATAGCAAAAAAAGGCTGAGCTTGGACATTTTCAAGAAATATGCTGAGAACGGCAAATTGCATCTATTCCCCATGGATGGGGAATCTATAAGCAATCTAAACGTCAAACTTAGCGAGATGTACGATTATGTTGAGTCTGGGAAGTATGACACCCTCAGGTTGCTGATCGACTTTGGTAATTTAGTCAATCAAAGTAACGCTGAGAAGGTTGTCGATTGCGGGAAAAGAATTTTTAGAAAAAGTAAAGAATTTTACAGGAGGAAATGGACAAGAGCAAAGTACATACATAGGGAGAGAGCAGAGGAGTCATTCCCCCTCATAGCGATAAGTGCATTCGATGTGACATCTCTAGATAGTGAGATGATGGATGCATTGATAGGACTTCACGAAAGGATGGTGATCTCCACGCCAAACGAGTTC
>JASEEV010000049.1:593-2277 GCA_030019435.1 Methanocellales archaeon
TGATGGATGCATTGATAGGACTTCACGAAAGGATGGTGATCTCCACGCCAAACGAGTTCACTGTATTATTACCAAACTTCTCTCTTGCCAATAAGTTTGATGGCAATCCTTCCATTGATGCAATATCGCAAGAGGTAATGGAGCAGTCCGTCAGAAATAATCTTGAAACTATAATTTTATCCATATTGCAACGAGAACCCATGTGTGGCTATGATGTTATTAAGACCATCTCTCAAAAATTCCATGTTTTCTTAAGCCAAGGGATTGTTTACCCTGTTTTATATGATTTAAAGAAGCATGGACTTTTAAAGGTTAAGGATATGAGCATGAGATCAAGGGTGTATGCTCCTGTTGAAAGAAGCAAGAAGATCATAGAGAATAAACTGAATGATTTCGCAAAGGTTCAAGAGTACTTGCTTAACTCAGTCGGGGGGGTTTCCAGAGATGATAAGTACCCACTCCCCCTGTTAGTTTCGAATTCTAAAGCATATTTTGATACGAACCTTGAGAAAGAACCCATATATAGGGGCGCAGTTCTATTAAGACTGCCGATAAGGAGGTGATCCAAATGGCCGTATGGTTTGGAATGCATCCTGCAGAGATCGTCTTCACCCTGCTCTTCGTCTGGGCAACGCTGCTTTTCTATGCCGTGATGAGACAGAAAGCAGAGAGGGGTGCCATGCAACCCAAATACGTCTTTTTTCTGGTTGGATTGATACTATGGACATTTGCGGCTTTGCTTGACGTTTTGGACAGCCTTCCGGTCTCAGGAATTAGGATACTGGATGTTTGCGAGCACTTCGTCTTCCTGATCGGAGCGATCTTCTTTGTGATAGCGGTGCGTAAGAATCATATAGAGTTTGAGAGGATGGTGAGCGGCACATGATGAGCTTGATCCTAAACGTAGTTTCGAACGCTCTGTGTTTCATCGTCCTCCTCTTTGGAACATATCATGCGTGGAAGACAAAAGAGAGAACATATGAGGCATCGCCAGCATGGTTGTTCATATCCGTTGGATTGGTATTTTTGGCGATGTATGCACTTACTAATGTCATAGAGTTCGCGGGTGAGCTTAGCGGTGTGCTGTTGTTCGGTGAGCCGATAGGTGCGGCAATGGACAGGACGGAGATGGCATTAGTTCCTGCTGCAGCATCTTTCCTGGTTGCAGCGTTCATGGAACTGAAAAGGGCTGTTGTCAAGCCGATCTGAGGTGCACATGCCAACCACCAGAGAGATGCTTGAGAAGGTGCTGAGCGATCTAAGGAGAGTTGGCGGCATAGAAGCCTCTGCCATCGTCTCGAGAGGTGGCTCGTTGATGGCATCTGACTTATCATGGCGTCCGACATATCTGGTGACATCTACGCCGAGACGTTTGCTGCTATGAGTGCGGCGATGTTAGAAGCAGCTGAGATGGTCATCTCTGAACTGAAGAAAGGTGTTCCAGATAGGATCATCATGGAGACAAAAAAGGGTAAGGCTGTTGTTTGTGGTGCAGGCCCTAAGGCATTACTGGTTGTCATGATCAGCCCTGGAGCTATGTTGAGCCCAACCCTCGCTGAGATGGAGAGGGCTACTAAAAAGATCAAAAAAATAACGGGGGGTAAGCCTTGATAGAACACATTTACTGGATAATTCACACCCTTATCGTGGCGTCTTTAGCAGGCACAACGTACTTCATGTACAA
>JASEEV010000004.1:0-55895 GCA_030019435.1 Methanocellales archaeon
GAGACACAGACCTAGAGACAACAACCAACTACGTTAGAGGTCAAGCAGCTCAGACGTCACCGTTTTCCACGACGATGCTTTCCATGATATTTAAGTTTGTTGCTTTAATAGGAGTCAACGATCAACTTAGTCCTTTTATCTCTTTTGCTCATTTTTCTAGAGTTCAATTTCATAGACCTCTTTTAGGAGCGTAGTTAAATTTTCAAAAACAAAAATTGCTTTTTGCAGAGCGTCCTCTGCATCCTCCTTTCTATATTCTTTTGTAGGAATCCATACAGGCAAATCCGGTCTTCCGAACAGAGGATATCTTGGTTTTGTTCCTAAACTCTCAAAGAACCTCCCATGGTCAATGACTCTTTTGATATTCTCATTTAATGGGATTTTGTTTGTAATTTTGCTCTCGAAAATATCCGTAACTTCGTGTTTTATAATACCAACAGTTCCCATGATTGCTAAAACAGCCTTCATCGACTTTTCAACACATTGCTGGCAATGATAGACGCATCCACTATGAATGTCATTTTCATAGGCTGCCTTAGCAAGCTTCATGTCAGTATCAGCCTCAATCAAAAAGGCTTTGGTAATTTCTTCAAACCTCAATTTTTCTTACCTCCCAAACGTAGGGTTTTATCTCTACAACATCAAACTCCCTCATCCTCTTCTCTAATGTGTGCATTATCTCAGCGAAAAATCCATTATCATGCAAGGCTATGTAACCCTTCCTTATTCCAAATAAGAATGGAGACAGATTTCTTAGACCAAATTCAACCTCTTCAGGCTCGAACAAGCAAACAAAAATTGGAATACCATATTTTCCTCCTATATCTCCTTTTAATTCTAGAGATATTGCATTTCTTTCTCTCCAATCTTCTGGAAGATTTCTGGTTATTACCATGAGATCTAGGTCAGAGTATTCATGATAATCTCCCCGAGCAATTGATCCAAACAAAATTATCGATAGTACCTCCTTTCCAAATTTTGTTAAGATATTCTCTATGACTTCTTCTAATGGTCTTTTATATTTTTCTGAAATCTTCGCAGGTGGGTTTATCATTTCATCACCACTCCTAAGATGTTAGGATTGTCAAGAAAGTTATTTTCTAATTTAACTTTTATAACCTTCCCTCCGAACTTTGGATATTCTGTGGAAAGGGCTCCATAAGTGAGTAATCCTAACATCAAGAATAGTGCTAGCCCAACGATCAACTTAGCTCTTCTTTTGTTCATCTTATCCCAAACTCCTTAGGTATAAATAGAGGGTGATAAATGGTATTTTGCGTGACAGACTATTCATTTTTTCTCTCCTTGTCTTTTATGACCAGAGAGTGGTTAAAGTTTTTATAACTCTAATTCTTCCATAGGTGTTAAAGCTTCAATGACATTAGAAGCTCTTTCTTTCTGCTCCTCATCCAAGGTTATTAGTTTAGATTTGAACATGCAGCTAACAGCTACATAGATGGCGTCACAACCTCTTAGCTTGTTTTCAGCAGCAAATTTACATGCTAGATTAGAGAGCTCAGCGTCGATGGGAATGAATGTGAAGTTGGGCACTTCTCTCAATTCGGTAACAAAAGATATCTTGGGATCATTGATACCTCTAGACACGGCAGATGCATCTGGTAAGACCTTCTTTTCCATCTATCATGCACTTGGTGTTTTGACCATTTTTGCAGAAATCCTAACCCGTCCTAAGTCCTTCGTTACTTCCCTGATCCCCTCGATCATTCTGGGAATCCCTGGTGGATACCATTCCTCTCCGCACTTTGTACAAGCCAGCACAGGCACATTTTTGATCAAGATACCCCCTGTGCGTTCATCTCGAAACTCTAAGCGTGTACTTCCTCCACATCTACATGGATATTTCTTCATGTCTCCCTCTTAGTAAATGTCTCATCCCATTTCTCTGAGCTAGGTACATATACGGTTATCAGATAACATAAACTTTTCCTTGGAGACAACACCACATGTACTGGTTTTCCATTGACAAAAGTTAAGACTAAAGCACTCCCTCCATACGGATCGTCTGGATAGTGTTCGATTATAATAAATTCCTGCCTGAGGGCATCCTCTAAATCCGACTCGCTGACATGGTCTTTTTCTGCTTCCATTCTAGCATGTCTCCGCCATAATATCGTCTTTAGACTCTTAGATATGACTGTACTGTCCATTTCGATCCACTCTCAGCATTACAAATAATTTCTTGCCGCCTCGTAAATTTTGATTGGTTTTTGTCGTTGCCTGTGCTGGTAAATCCAACGGTCAACTTAGCCCCTTTCTTGCTCATCATCTTACTATGACATCGTCATTTTAAGGCTTTAAACGTTTTCTGAGGGGTTGATTATGTGAAAATGCTGAGGAAGTATTTAAAGTGTTTACAAAAGTAGATGCGTGTTTATAAAAATAAACATGCCTATCTGCTTTAGATCGAGAAATCCCTTTGGATTGACGATCTTAACGTCCTTTACCGAATCTAAGTTCAACAGATCTTATCTCCGGTAACGATAAGATCCGCATCTCCATTCAGTGCACAGTCGGTTATTATCCTATCCTCTTCATCTTTGATCTCGATATCGAAGCTCTCGCTTATTTTCACGATTTCAGAAACACCATAAACCACTTTTAGCAGTCCTTTGATCTCTTCTCCGTCTAAATTAAATTTGTCTAAGCGTAAAACTCTCTCTAGTTCATCCAATATGTCTGTCGACGTTATAACCTTGATATCACCATCCAATGCCCTTAGCAAAATTTTGTGAGGATTACCTCTCCAGAGCAAAGCAGAAACCCACACATTGGTATCAAGGACTGCTCTTAGAGCCATGCCGTACTTCCTCGCTTGCTCTCATGATGTCCTCTTCTGTAAGCCCTAGATCTTTGATCTTCTTGTTTACTCTTTTGAACAGTTCTAAGAACTCCTGTTTTAGATTGGGTCGCCTTATTTTCTTCAGCATTACCGTATCCTTTTCTCCGTAGACCAACAAGACATCTCCAGTGTTTAAACCAGCAGTTTGTCTGACATCTAAGGGTATCACTACTTGCCCTTTACTCGAAACCTTTGTCGTCTTGACTTCCATGAACATCACCATAGTAAGATGTTCTTACTAACATATAAATACTTCTCTAATCATGATGTTAAAAAATGACGTGACTTTTTACAGAATCTAATACCAAGAGTGAGCTATCAACCCAACGATCAACTTAGCCCATCTATCTCTTTTGTCCATCTTATTTGCTCCAGTAATGATAGTTTTCCATCGCCTATTCTCCTTTACGGTATAAGTATTGCTTATAGTTTAGAGGAGTTAAACCAGAGATTTTATATAGCACCTATGCTATATAGCACTTGTGTTATAGGTGGTAGTGTGATCGGCTTCAAGTTCGGGGGTCCAATAGAACCAGATCTATTCTATGATAGGGAGAAAGAAATAGGGTTTCTTCTCAACAAACTTTTAGAGATAAAGCGTGGTATCAGACATAGTTATGCTCTAGTCGGACCTAGGAGGATGGGTAAATCCTCGATCATACGACTTCTAGAAGGAAGATTGGTTGAAAAGGACATCATCCCTATTATAATTGACTGTGAGGGGGGAGAGATAGCAAAACAGGCGGAACTAACACTTGAGTTGTTTCTAAATCTTTGGGGGAATTCTGTTCTAGATACATACTTCGAGCATGCGAGGGCAGCAGAAAAGATTAGGTTAAAGAAGTCTATCATTGGGACAAAGGATGGCATTGTATTAGCCCTATCGGAGGTGTTGGGCAGGGTCAGGGCTTTAGAGATAAAGACCATCTCAGATTATCTGAATTTTAGAATAGAGTTCGAGAAGGCGACAGAAAGGAGAAAACCATCCTCAGAGGAGCTCATGCAACTTTTCGAGGATACGATGAATCTTTCTGAGAGAATTGGCGAAGAAGAAGGGGAATACTTCGTAATAATGCTAGATGAGTTTCAGAATGTTGGCAAGTTTAAATTACCGTTTCCTTTTATCCCAGCCTTTAGAAGACATCTACAGCGGCAGAAAAGAACCACCTATCTATTGACTGGATCAAATATTGGGATGATGGAGCACATACTCCTTGGGGGACCTTTTGGTGGGCACATTCCAATAGAGTGGGTCAATTCATTTGATCTTGATGTTGCATGTAGCTTTTTGAGAGAGAGATTTGCAGGTCTGAGTCGGGTTATTGAGGAGGATGCCATAAGGGAGATCGCAAAGCTCACAAATGGTCATCCAGCATATCTAAACTGGTTTGGAGAACAATGTTGCAAGGAAATTGGTGAAGGAGAAAGGATCCCCATCGAGTTAGTTTGGGCTTTGGGAGAGAAAATCTTTGAGAGAGACGGCTTAATGCATGTTTTCGAGGAAGATATTAGGAAGGTGAGCCCAAAGAAGGGAAAAATCTTTCAAACCTTCGTTGAAATGATTGGACACGACCTTACGAGCCCATCTGAAATCTCAAAACATGTCGTTAGGTCTACGCCCACCGAGATTATAACATATCTTAAACGCTTGGAGCAGAGGGGTTTCATTAGGAGGATCGAGGAGGGCAGATATGTGGTGGTAGATGAAATGCTGAGAAACTATGTAAAAAAGAAGATTCACAGCACTTGATTTGTGATAACTCCATAATCAATCCTTTATCTGCTCTTTTGTTCATTTTTCTAGAGCTCAATCTCATAGATCTCTAAGGTTACTCAAAGACCAGGTCTAGAAATTCGACTTTTCCGAGATGTTTTTGGTCGTTCGAATATACCTCGCTAACGTCATGAGCTCTCATCACTGAGATATTCACCCCGTCATTGAAATCGACACGATAGCTGTTCATGTAATAGCAGCCTTGGATCAAATTTTTCTCATCGATCCCCTCAACTTCTAACGTTTTATAAGAGAAGATTTTTTCTAGGGTCTCCTTTATCTTGTTTTGCTCACCCATCGCCTCTAAGACCCATGCGACTTCTTGCAAGACCACCATCGATGTTATCGCTTGCTCGCCGTCCTCTATCCTCTGGAGTATCTTCTTTGCAGCTTCACCGAATTTTTTATGAGCAGTAATATGGTAGATGAAGACGTTGGTGTCAACAAACCTCATTCGTGCTCCCTCAACAGCTTAGACCTGATGTGGTTCCTGGCGAATTGTTTCGGATGATCTACGATCCCTTTCACGCTTCCTTCCAGTGCTTCTGTAGGCTTCTCATATTCCTTGACCGGAACCAGAACGAGTTTATCGTCTTCATCCACAAATATCACTTCTTTACCGATCGTCAGCCCAAATTTATCTCTGATAGAAGACGGGATCGTCACCCTCCAGTCCGCTCTGATCTTTGTGGTTGCCATAGTCATCACCGACAATTAATATTAATATCGACATTATTTAAAGTTATCGACAAAATTACATGATGGTGTTATCTATTTTCAACGTTAGCCATTTCTTGCTTTTTGAAATGTGTAAATTGTAAGTATTGTGTAAGGCACCATTACACTTTATATACATTTTCACCATATTTTATCACTCTTTTTTCCTAAACATTTGTTTGGTTGCTTTTGTTGTCTCTTTTCAAGTGCGAAAACATAAAACAAAAACGATACTGCCAATCCAACGATCAACTTAGCCTTTCTTGCTCATCATCTTACTATGACATCGTCATTTTAAGGCATTAAACGTTTTCTGATGGGTTGCTTATGTGAAAATGCTGAGGGAATGTCAAAACAAGGGTTAAGTATTTATGTATATGATTTATTAAAGTATACACAGTGAAAAGATATGCCGGCTACTGTATCTGTGCGATTGGACGATGAAATGATAAAGGATATCGAGCTGTTAAAGGAAGAGTCCCAAGTGGACAGGTCCGAGCTAGTGAGAAGACTGTTGGACAGGGCATTAAAGCAAGCCAAAATCGAAAAAGCCATAGAACTGCTCAGAGAACATAAGATATCAATTGGAAAAGCCTCTGAGTTAGCCGAGATGACTTTGTATGAAATGATCGAGCTGTGCAAGACGCATGACATACATATCGGGTATTCTCTAGAGGACATGAAAAAGGATTTAGACCGATTTCCAATCAAATAAGGTGTCTTAGTTGGAAGCAGTGTTGAATTCTACCCCGCTCATCTATCTAGCCAAGATAAACCATCTAGATTTGTTAGGAAAAGTTTATGATCAAATCTACATTCCCACTTCTGTTTATGAAGAGACCGTCCTTAGGGGTCTGGAAAAGAAATTTTTGGATGCCAAATTCATCAAGAAGGCCGTTGACAAGGGAACCATTGAAGTTAGGGAGTTGACATCAGAACAAAAAGCTGAAGCGAAGAGATTAACCCAATTTGCAAATATGGGTGGAGGAGAAGCTGAAGCAATAGTGCTGGCAAAACATCTTAACATCGAATTGATCATAGATGATGTGATCGCTCAGGGCGTTGCCAGAACTTTAGGATTAGATGCACACTGGACAACCAGTTTTGTGATCAGATTGGTCAGCAAAAAGTTGGTCTCCCGAGAAGACGCCAGAAAAGTGATTGAAGATTTGGTGAGCAGTGGATACAGGATAAGTGAAGAAGTGCTCATCGAAATACTAAAAGTGTTGAGTTAAATGAACTCCTCATCATAAACCAAGAGTAATGTTACCAACCCAACGATCAACTTAGCCTTTCTTGCTCATCTTCTCGCTATGTCATTTTTAGGCTTTAAACGTTTTTCTAGGGATCACGCTGGCATATCTGGTGAAATGATCATCAAAACTGGCAATCGTATCAATCTTCTTGCTCAACATGACTGCAACGGAGGTCGCATCGGTCATGCTAAACTTTCGTCTATCGTCTTCTCTAAGGATTTTCAGTCCCTCGCTAAAAAGGGCGGGCCCTATGAAAACGACATCTATGTCTGGAGCTGCTAAGATCCCCAGGATTTTTTCATGCACTGTTTCTATCTCCCTTCTGAGCAAAGTAGTTAGTTCATCCAACACGTAATCGCTTGTGACCTGTCTGCCATATCTCCCGCTCTTGATGTCATCTTCTTCATCCAGTGCATTTTGGTGCATGTCATCGGTCTCTACGATATGGGCAAACCAAAAGGTGGTATCGATGAAAATCATGCCGATCTACCATAGAGTTCTTCATCAAGTTCTCTCGATCGGACCTTGCCCATGCCTTTAACAGGAGTTACCATGTCCCAGACGCTCTTTTTCGATAGCATCATCTCCTCGAACTCAGGAAAGTTGGCGATCATGTATTTCACCGACTTGGAGATCAGCTCATATAGCGGGATGTTCACTCCCTCAGATTTTAGATGGGCATGGATCTTTTTTATTTCGTTCAGCTCAGTTGACTTCATTTTAACGCTTTTCAATTCTCCCATTTTACCACTGGTAGAATTTTCTACTTGTAGAATATTAAAACTTTCGGTACCGTCTAACGATTAAGCTAGCTATCCATGTTCGTGCCATATCTAAAACTTCTACCACTCGAGTACAACGTGAAGGATCGCCCCAGTCACGGTTTCCGCGTAAACACATATTTACAAAAATAAACGTACTCAAAATCTTGGGCATAAGATTTTTATATCAATTCCCACAATATAAAATGTGGGAAAATTGAGGAGTGGGAAAATGGAAGTTGAAATTAAAGGTGAAATAGATTCCAAGGGAAGAATAGTGATACCTATCAAGATCAGAGAGCAGTTGAAAATAGAGGCAAGGGATAGGGTGAAGATCAAAATAGAAGAAGTCGAGCATAGGAAGTCATTTACGAAAGAATGCAAAGGTCTGTTGAAAGGATCTGGAGATGCTGTAGAACTTTTACACAGGGAATCGCCTTTTAGGTGATTTTGATGAGATACCTGGATGCCAGCATACCTCTCTGTGTTCTAACCGAGGAGCCGGCTGATAAGTTAGATCAATGTGTGGATATCATGGAGGAGGTGGAGAAGGGGGAGAGAAGGGTGATAACGAACGTTCTCACGATCGCAGAGATCGCACATATATTGGTCCAGAGAGAAAAGAAAGCGCTAGATAAGGTTAGAGAGAGCATATTCGCACTGTTGGATTGTGGTGGACTGAACGTTGTAGATGCCGATTCTTCATTTTGTAAGGATGCAATTGAGTTGGTCGTGAAATATGCTATTGATTTTGTCGATGCCTACAACTATTTGACTATGAAAAAACTTAGTATAAAGGAGATCTATTCTCTAGACGAGCATTACGAGAAGATGCAGGATATTGTGAGACTAGAAAGTTAAGCCCCTCAGTATTCCATATATAAACCAATAACCACAATATCTAGTGAGTACCATGAGACTGCAAGCAGAGGATCTGAGGAGGATGGGTGAGATAGTGGCTGAGCGATATCTCGCCAAACATGCGTTCGTGAACCTGCGGAAAGATGTGAGGCGGATATATAGGGCTCATGATGATGTAGAGGAGCAATACCACAACTACCCATATATGAGCAGGGACTGGTATGTCGCCAACTCCGTTGACAAAACACACATGTGCACCAGCTGGGATGAGCTGAGGCGCCTAGTTGAGTTCCTAAGCCTGCATGGCGAGCATTTCGATTTCATGGTCAAGGATGATGAGCAGACGATATTCTATGTGATCACCCTTGGAAACGAGCTGAGTCATGAGCTGAAAAATGCGGTCCAAGCTGCAAGGGATGCAGGCTATTCGGTATATGTGTTCAAAACTAATGTGCCAGAGAGCATAGAATTTAAGATGGCTGAAGTAACAGGTGCTAGTAGAAAGAGATAAGTATGATCGTTGATATTGTACTATGCCCGCCTTAACTCAGTCTGGTTAGAGTGCGCGGCTGTAGTTCTTGTTGCGTAAAACGCAGGTACCGCGATGTCCCCGGTTCAAATCTGGGAGGCGGGATTAGGTTTCGAAAGTGGAGTAGAGTGCAACACTTCTGCCCGGGTAGTGTAGTGGCCTATCATGAGGCCCTGTCGAGGCTTCGACTCGGGTTCAAATCCCGACCCGGGCGTTTCTGTATTCATATATGGTAACAATCATGGTAACAATTGAGCCACTTTGGATACAATAACAAAAGGTTTATATGTCATTAGTAGCAAATCCGATCAACGATAGGGGATGGGAAAAATGCAATCTATTATACAAGAAGCTTTGAAATATTCTGAAACTGAACAAGCACGTCAGCAAGCTGCTATCATCGGCAACAACGGTCTTGGAGAGTTTGGAACGCCACGAATAGCGATCGTCGGGTGTGGTGGGGCAGGAAACAACACCATCAATAGACTATGCAGCATGGGTGTAACAGGTGCTGAAACGATAGCGATAAACACCGATAAACAACACTTGGACTTCGTTCAAGGATGTAAAAAGATTTTAATCGGCAAATCACTCACCAAGGGCCTTGGCGCCGGTGGATTTCCACATATAGGGAGGCAGGCAGCTGAGCTTGATAGGATGATGCTGGAAGAGGTCTTGAGAGATGCAGACCTCGTTTTCATCACTGCTGGCATGGGCGGCGGCACTGGCACTGGTGCATCTCCCATCGTTGCAGAAGTTGCAAGAGAAGAGGGGGCAATCGTAGTAGGAATGGTGTCGTTCCCCTTCAAAGTGGAGAGGACCAGAAGGATCATAGCAGAAGAAGGCATCGAGGAGCTACGGCGAGCGGCAGATACCGTTGTGATATTGGACAACAATAGGCTCTTGAAGTACGTGCCAAACCTTCCAATAGAGCAAGCATTCTCAGTGATGGATCAACTGATTGCAGAGACGGTGAAAGGCATATCTGAGACGATCACATTGCCATCGCTGATCAATCTTGATTATGCAGACGTCAAGACCATCATGCACTGCGGTGGCGTTGCAGTCATGCTGGTCGGTGAGACCCAGAGTCAAGACAAATCACATGAGGTTGTAAGAGCTGCGTTGAACCATCCGTTGCTAGATGTCGATTACAGGGGGGCAACTGGCGCTCTAATACACATCACTGGCGGGCAAGATCTCACATTACAGGAGGCGGAAGAAATAGCTGCAGCGCTGACAGAGGAAATCGATCCAAGGGCAAACGTGATCTGGGGTTCACGGGTTAACAAGGATTACGATGGCAAGGTCAAGGTCATGGCCATCATGACTGGAGTTCAATCTGCGCAAGTACTCGGACCAAATGTGGGAAGGGTATACGGGCTTGCACATGAATCGGTCATCGATGTGATCCGATGATAGCAAAGATGATGGGACTATAACGATGAGCACTGCATTGTTCTCGATTGTGAAGGCGATGATCAGCTAGGGAAGAACTTCTTTAGTAGCTTGCATGCTTGACATAGGTCGCCCATAGTCGGCTCTCCACAGGTCTCACATCGTCGGAGATCGACATCCTCCTTTTTTAACGATTTGGTCAAAACGTCAAAGCTTTTCATCAGCGAGTACTTGGTGCCAGGATGCTTAGCCTCGAAGACGTTTAACATGTCACGTATTTCAGCTCTCAGTGAGAAGCTCACATACGGGCATTCATCGAATGATATGGGTAGCTCTTTTACAATTGCATAGAGTGCAACCTCTTTTTCTGATACGCTCCTCAGCGGCTTGATTCGTGGTACTAGTCCAGGTTTTTTTGCTGGCACGAGCCTGACCAACCGCTCCATGTCTCCTCTTAGCAAGTTCATTAGCACTGCTTGTGCCTCATCATCTAAGTCGTGTCCGGTTGCCAGTTTTGTCGCGCTCAATGCTTTGGCTGTCCTGTTTAAGATCGTTCGGCGAAACACCCCACAGTAAGTGCACGGTGCCCTTTCCCCTACATTCGTCATTTGATCCAGTGTCAATCCAAACTGATCTTCAAACGAGACGGTCTCGTGCGGAATGCCAAGTCTCTTGCAGATTTGCCTTGCAGTCTTCAGCGTTTTTTCCCTGTAATCATGAATGCCTTCATCGATCGATATTGCGACCAATCGTATATCTGGACGATCCTTGAACAAAGAGTGCAGTATGTGCAATACAACGACACTGTCCTTGCCACCGCTTAGTGCAACTGCGACGATGTCTTCTTGTTCGATCATTTTGTATCTGCGAATGCTATGCTTGATCTTTCGCTCAACGTCTTCCATAAAATGCCTCTTGCACAAATGCATGCCAGAGTATTTTTGGTGGACGATCGCCACATGATCACATTTGTCGCATCTCATAGCAAAACTATCTTTATCATAATCCACTATAATAACAATCTGTGCAAAGTGGCTATCTTATCGTCGGAATAGACCCTGGTACGACCACTGCAGTTGCAATCCTTGATCTGAGAGGAGAGCTCGTCAACCTATTCAGTTCCAGGGTGGTTTCGATATCAGATGTGATCGAGCGTATAGCAGAACATGGGCGACCGCTGATCATAGCCTCTGATGTAACGCCTGCTCCAAACACTGTGGAAAAGGTCAAGCGAGCATTCCATGCAGTCCTATTCTCACCAGGTGAGTCGCTACCAACAGATGAGAAGGTCACCTTGGCCAAGCCGTTCGGATATGACAATGAGCATGAAAGAGATGCATTGGCTGCAGCTCTATGGGCATTCAAGGACCATAAAAACAAGTTCGCTCAGATCGAAAAGAAGACTCCGGTTGGCATGGACGCAGATGAGGTGAAGGCGCTGGTCGTCCACGGATGCTCGATCGACGCTGCCATTTCTCAGTTGTCCGAACCAGAGGAGGCAGAAGAGATCCAAAAAAAGGAAGTAAAAATCATCGACAAGCAAGTCTTAGAGCTACAGGAGATCATCCATCGCCAGGAAAGACAGATTTTTAGGCTTAAAGAATACGTCGATGAGTTGCGATCGCAGATCACCAAAAAAGACGATCGAATCGATGAGCTCGTCAGCTTATTAGATGACATAAGATCAAAAGAGCAGAGAGCGCTAAGGAGGACAAGAGTGATTGAGCGTAGAGATAAAGAGATCGCTCGGCTAAAAAAAGAGGTGCGGGAACGAGAGGATGATATATCTCTGCTATCCAACCAAATAGATCAATTAAAGCACGTCCGCGCGTTGGAGATTTCGGGAAAAACGGTGAAAGTGATATCCTCATTCACAAAAGATTCGATTTTAGAAACTGAGGCCGAGTATGGACTCGGAAAAGGGGATGTGGTGTTCTTAGAAGATGCCAGTGGAGGTGGCCATACCACGGCAGACTTGCTTATAAGCAAAGGAATTAGAGCGGTGATCACCCAAAACGACATGTCCCATGCTGCAGAAAAACGGTTTTTTAATATGGACATTCCCATCCTCAGAACACAAGAGGTGAGGCTCCATAAGGTTGATGATCTTGTAGTCGTTGATCTGAATGCATTAGATCGAGCAATCCAAAAATGGCATGCACATGCGAGGAAAATTAGGGTTGAGAAGATGGAGTCATTGATCAGGAAATATCAAAAGAGAGCCTAAAAGGTGCTCAGCTCTCCTCTGACGACCATCTCAGTGATCTTTGTGATATCTGACAGCCAGTCGTCAATGATGCCTTCGACCTTTGGCTTGATTTTTTGCATGCTGGCTCCTTTCTTCGGTATGATCTGGGCACTTACAACCTTTGGATCGTCGATCGGTTGTCCGATCTGGGAGAGAATGCGTACATAGACTTCCTCGATACCATCAACTTCTGCTATATCCCGTGCCATTTGATTGGATAACAAGTTGTAGATCTTGCCTATGTGATTGACTGGGTTCTTGCCACTTGTTGCCTCCAAACTCATCGGTCTGTTGGGTGTGATCAATCCATTACACCTGTTACCCCTGCCCACAGAGCCGTCATCGCCCATTTCTGCTGAAGTGCCAGTCACGGTTAGATAGATCGAACCCGTGGCATAATCATCCGCTATGTTTACTGCTACCGACACATCACGTTTGGTGTGTTGCTTAGCTACTTCTAAGACGTGCTCACTAAGCTCCTCTTTTGTCATCTTATAATGTTCCAGATCATCCACATATTTCGAAATAAAGGCGTTAGCAACGGTAAGAGTGATGTGATCTTTGACGCGCAAGCCCATTACCTTTATGTCCTCTCCAATTGCCGGTTGTCTTTCTCTCAAATTCATCACGGCTCGCTCTGTGCTATACACAACTCGCTCCGTCTCCGAGAGCGGGGCATGACCTACGCCAAATGATGTGTCATTCGCCTTTGGGACCCCACCTCTCTCGAAAACGTTTATGAGATCTGCAGAACCCTGCCCTATCCGTTGATCAAAGATGACATGAGAAGGATCAAGATTCCTAATGTTGTTCGCCAGATATTCCCTTGCTGCCTCATGGGCAATCACTCCGACTGGTATCTTCTCCTCACCGACATATGTGGTGGCTCTCCCACCGACCAGGATGAAGACGGGTCTTATCACCTCTCCACCTCCATAGAGAGGATTTGCCTCCCCCCCAACCAATTCAACCTGGTCCGTGTTGTGATGCAGGATCCTACCAAATCGGCTCAAGTATTCATTCGACAATGCCCTGCTCACCGCCTCCGCAATCCCATCGCATATTGAGTCCGGATGTCCGATCCCCTTTCTCTCGACCAGCTCGATCCTCTGTTTTTCAATGGGAGTTCGGGTGATCTGCTCCACCCTGATATTTCGTTTCATCGTTTCAAAAATGCATCATGGGTTATAATATTTTTCGGTACGATCATTATTGGCAGTAATGTAATATATTAAAAAGGAGAAGGATATTTGGTGATGAAGATGGTATCAAAGGATGAGGTCGAAGAGGCGCTGAAAGAGGTGATGGATCCAGAGCTTGGAGTTAGCCTGGTGGACCTGAACTTGATCAAAGACATTACGATAGAAGGCGATGTGGTGCGCATAAAAATGACATTGACTTCACCTTTTTGCCCTTTATCCGGCTATATAGTCAACCAAGTCAAGGAAAAAGTTGAGAGTTTGGGTGTAAAGGCTGAAGTGGATCTGATATTTTGATGGTCGGGATCGATCTGGCTGGGTCTGAAAAAAACATCACTGGCATATGCGTGATGGACCATGGCATGAGAACCTTTTCCGTTCGTAGAGATGAGGAGATCATAGAGCTCGTGGAGTCCGCAAAAGGGAAGATCGTTGCGATCGATGCGCCCCTGTCCTTCCACGGAGAAGCTTTCAGAGACTGCGATGTAGAAATAAGAGAGCATTGTAGGATAATGCCATTGACGCTTCATGGTATGAGGAGGTTGACAGAGAGAGGAATGCGGTTAGCGAAATTGTTTAGGAGAAAGTACGAGGTCATCGAGGTCTATCCGTATGCATCCAAAAAATTTTTGGACATAAAGAGCGAGCACGATCTAAAAAAATTTGGAATACATGCGGAAATCAAAAACAAAGACGAATTTGATGCGATCATATGTGCGTTGACTGCCAAATTTTATCTCGAAGGCAAATACAAGGCGTTTGGAAATAAGGATAAGATCATCGTTCCTATCTCGTGAATGTGGTGATGTAATTTGGTAAAAGCGAGAATTTTGGTCGAAGGATTCGTTCAAGGCGTTGAATACAGGGCATTGGTTAAGAACATTGCTAGAAAAATGAAGATCAAGGGATATGTTAAGAATCTCGATGATGGAACTGTTGAAATATACTGCGAGTCTACCAAGAGCATCATCGAAGACTTCATAAAGAGGATGGAGAGGAAGACTGAGTATCCTGATGAGTTTAGTCTCAGTGTCGAGAGGATTTTTGTTCGCTATGAGGGCGAACAAGGATACATCCAGCCGTCTAGAGAACTAGGTATCTTTGAGACAGATTATGGAGAAGAGGCAAAATCAGCTTTTGAAAAGGCGAATTTAGAGAAATTAGAAATAGGCACACTTGTCATGTCGAAATTGAGAGACGAAACAAACTACAATTTTAGAACGATGGATGAGAGATACACGATTTCGACGAACGTTGAAGCATTAACCAAAGAGATTAGGGACACAAATCAAAATGTCGAAACGTTGGCAAAGACCTTCGTAAGGCTAGTTGATACGTTGGAAAGAAAGAGCGCAAAATAGGGAAAGAGTTCTACTTCCTTCATTTATTCATAACCAGATTTGGTGTGTTTGGGTTGGTTTTGGCATTTCCTCGGTGGATCCCTACTTCGTTCTATCCTAGCTGTATCCAAAGATTTCTTTTAAACATTCATTGATTTTGAGCATCATCTCATTGGGCACTCGTCCCAATTTTTTCCTGATTAAACGCTGATCAATGGTCACTATTTTACCCAATTTAACAATGGAGGGTTTGGGTAGGCCTGCAGATTTTTGTTCTGCTAGAGATAGCCTATACTCATCTCTCGAAGATTTTGGTGGAATGTGAGAGGTGATAGCGGCGAGAACTACATCGTTGCGGGATTCATTGAACCAGTTTGATGAGATAAATAATGCTGGTCGCTGCTTGGTTGTAGAGAGGTCGGTAAAGGGAAAGGGGATGAGGATTACCTCGCCCCATTTATAGAGAATCATAGACGGCATCCTCGGGGTTGTCCCAAAAATCAAAGGAGGATTCTGCCAGTCTCAGTAGGCATAGATCATCTGCTGGGATTTTGAGCAGATATGGGAGTTCTTGCAGTAATCTTCTCTGTTCCTCTGCGGTCATGTTTTGAATCACTTTTTCCACTTCTTTGATAGACTTTGCCACTGCCATTTTTGTCTCCATGGGATGATTGGGCATCCATGGTATTAAGTTTTGCCTTAGTCCTTTCACCCAGATTAGATTTGCTGTGCTTCACCTGATGCGTGGGTTCGATTGCCAATTTTAGTCGAATATCTTTTGTGTATTGTATAATTACAGTTTCCCGGACACATTTGAGGATGGGGTATGCGCAATTCGGGGGTTGGTGTTTGGATGTTGGCTAAGGGAGGCGGGAGAAATAGAGGCAGATTTTTCATCTCTGCAGTTATAGTAATAAATTCACCATACATATATCCTCAGTATACGCAGTTACAGAATCGCGCATGGACCACTATATCTTTTATTCCTTTTCATCTCCACACGGGGTTTTGGATCGACGAAATCCCAAGTTTTATGTCTTGAATCGTCGTCACCCAATTGTTTATCATAAAGTTACCAATTGATGAATCCGTTGGGGCGATCTTGGAAGTGATGTAGGTGAGAAGAGAAATAGTCATTCAATGGGATAAAGATTCGATAGAACACATCTCTAAACACAGTGTAACCGATAAGGAAGTAAATAAAGCCGTAAACGGCAAAATCTTAATGAGAAAGATATCGAAGAAGGGTGTATCATTGGTAGAAATATTGGGGGAGGTAGATGGAAGAACGTTGTTCATCGTTTTAAAACCACATGGAGATAGATATAAAGTCGTGACAGCAAGAGACGCAAATGACAGCGAAAAAAGGTTATATAAGAGAAGGAGAAAGTAATGTGCTATGAGAAAAGTTAAGATCAAATCCATGGAGGACATAGAAGCACTGCCAGAGGGCGAGTGGGTAGAAGTTCCCAAAGGATTGCATGCCAAATTTTATTATGAAGTGAGCAAGAAGGGCGACAAACTTATGATTACCCTGCCTAAAGGGGTGTCCAAGAAACTAAAGGGCGAGCTGTTCGCTTTTTTTGATGATGATAAAATCGTGATCGAAAAGGCGTAGATTGTAGATAGGTCCCATAAAAATCTTTTTATTCACCTATATTCCTATGCCCTTCAATCCACCACCCTAATCTTTCTTAAATATACATTGCCAGAATATTGCCCGCGTTCGATCAAAAAATCAGCTTGGTAAAACTTATCCTTCACTGCTCTGCATTCTATAATTCCTCAGGTGATTTCACCTCGATCTCTGCTATTTTCTTAAAGGTCTCATCCCTCGTGACCAAGAAAGCTCTGTGGATCTCACATGTAGAAGCGATCATCGCATCTGGAAGTCTCGCCCTGTACTTGGCTCTAATCATCGCGGCTTCTTTTGCGATAGAGAGATCGACATCGATGATCGTGAAGTTGTTGATGGTCTTGGCGTCTATGAGAAATCTCTCACCTCTCTCTACTTCTCCTTTGGAGTGGAAACCGCTCAAAATCTCCGCTATACAGATCACAGAGGTAAAACCAACGTACTTTCCCTTGTGGATGTCTTCGAGCAATCTCTTCGCTGATCGATAATTCTCTTCTTCGTTTAGGATGCTCAGGAAAATGTTGGTATCTATAAGCAGTCTCATTCCCATTCGTCTCTTATCCTCATCTGATAGTCCAGGCTTTTGCCAAATACGCCCTTTCCCAGCCCAACGAGATCTGCTATTGGGTTCTTTGGAGCTTTTTTCAGCATGATTTTTTCGCCATCAACTTCGAATACCACCTTTTCTCCTGTCATAATGCCCAACAATTTCCTCAGCCGCAGGGGAATGGTAACCTGCCCTTTTTTGGTGACTTTGCTGTACTCCATGATATGGTATTACCACTTGGTAATACTTAAAGGTTTTGACGTGTTAGGAAAGAGACATCTCTAAAACCAGAAAATCAGTTTGATAGGAGAATTTATCTCCCACATTAAAAACCTAGTGCGGTTCGATCTCAGCGATCTGCAATCCGTCTTTATAGATTCGCACCGTCCCGCCACTTTGTGATACCGTGATGGCAATCGCATTTGTATCTCTTGTTATGGCAGCTGCCGCCACATGTCTCCCACCCAACCCTTTTTGGACTTTTATGCCCCTGGCACTCACATCAAGGTATCTGCCAGCAGCTAGGATCTTGCCGTCCTCGCTAACAATGAACACCCCATCCAGTTGTGCGAAACCCTTGATCGTTTCCCAATTATCCAGATTGGTTACATCTCTTTCCTCAGCGCTATGTCCCTCGTATGGGTTGAGGATGATCTGGTGCGACCTCTTGAGAACTTCATCCGAGTCTCCTATGATGAAAGCAGTTCCCACGCTCTTGCCCTCTCTACCTTCGTACCCAAGTTCCAAGGCTATATCTAAAATGGTTTGGGTCACCTTCGGCTCCACCCTGTCGGCGCTTTTGTTCAAGCTCCTGATTATGGGCTCTTCGCTCAGGTTATATGCGATGATCATATCGCCGATGACTCCAACCACGGTGTCGTTCATCTTGAGTTTACCATCGACATATGCATATAGGACGGCATCTCGCATTTGGTCGATTCTGGTCAAATCACCTTCCTGCATTGCAACCAGAATCGGAATGTTCGTCTCCAACTTCTCTTTACCCTCAGCGACGATGATCGCTGCAGCGTTGATCTCCTCTGCCAACTTAACTGCAGCCTTACCGATCTTTGCGCTCACCTTCATACCCTATCATATTTATCTCAACCAAGATAAAAACTCCTATATAAGAAGTGTGTTATCTATGATTCTATGAGCAGCAAAACGATGGCAGAAAAAATACTTTCGGCTAAAACTGATACTGACATCACAGCTGGTGACATAGTTATCGCACCAGTAGATCTAGTATTTGCACATGACGGGACGATGCCACTTGCGATCCAGCAAATGAAGGCTTTGGGAACGCGAAAGGTTTTCGATCCAAACAAAGTCATGGGCATATGTGATCACGCATCCCCCTCCCCAAGCGAAAAAATTTCAAACGTGCATGCGCTCATGCGAAAATTCGCTAGGGAGAACAAAATCCATTTCTTCGAGAGCGGAGATGGCATTTGTCACCAGCTCGTTGTAGAAAAATTTGCAGCCCCGTGGAAGATCATCGTTGGGGGCGATTCTCATACGTGCACCCATGGTGCTCTTGGTGCCTTCGGCACTGGAATGGGCTCCACAGACATAGGGGCGATCATGATCTATGGGAAGACATGGCTCAAGGTCCCAGAATCGCTTAAGGTCCGAATAGTGGGAGAATTACAAGAGCATGTGTGCTCAAAAGACGTGATCTTGCACATAATTGGAGAGATCACCGCCGACGGAGCGACTTACATGTCCATGGAGTTTTTAGGTGACACCGTTGAGAGAATGAGCATAGAGTCCAGACTGACGATGTGTAACATGGCGATCGAAGCAGGAAGCAAGACGGGGTTGTGTATGGCAGACGAAAAGGTCAAGATCTTTCTGGAGTCATATGGAAGGGGCAACGAATACAAGTCTTTGAGCCCTGATGGGAATGCAACGTACAAGGACGAGTTCATCGTTGAGGTATCCAACTTAGAGCCGATGATCGCATATCCACATAGAGTGGACAATGTTGCTCCTGTGACCGAATTCGAAGGGACGGAAATAGACCAGGTATGCATCGGCTCTTGCACAAATGGACGTATGGAGGATCTGCGCATAGCTGCTGAGATACTGAAAGGAAAAGAGATCGCAAAGGACACACGATTGGTGATATATCCAGCGAGCAGGGGCATCTTGCTGCAAGCCATCCGTGAGGGCATCATAGAGACATTTTTACGGTCAGGAGCCTCCGTCGGAGCTCCGGGATGTGGTTTCTGTGTTGGTAGGACCGTCGCCCTGGGAGACGGTGAGATAGCATTATCAACCCAAAACAGAAACTTCAAGGGAAGGATGGGGAATGATAAGGCCGAGATCTATCTATGTAGTCCTGCTACGGCTGCCGCTAGCGCGATAACTGGAAAGATAACTGATCCAAGGGTGAGCACATGAAAATCAAAGGAAAAGTCATACGAGTCTTTCCAAAGGACACGAACACCGATGAGATCATCGCCGGAAAGTACAAGTATGACGAGCTTGACATGAAAAAGTTGGCAGCCCATGCATTTGAGTCGATCGACGCAACATTCTATGAGGATGCACAAAAAATTCAGAAGCCAATACTCATTGCTGGTAGCAATTTTGGATGTGGCTCCTCCAGAGAACAGGCACCTTTAGTGATAAAAGCATGCAACGTCTCCTGCATCATCGCCGAATCATTTGCGAGAATATTTTACAGGAACGGCTTTAACGTTGGTTTGCCACTGATCGAATGTAAAGGTATAGCATCTAAAGTGCGCCGGGGGGATGAGCTCGAGGTGGACCTTGGCATGGGAATCATCCGGAATGTGACGAATGGGGAAGAATATAAATTTCAGTCGATCCCAAAATTCATGCAGAAGTTGGTGGATTCTGGTGGGTTGATGCCCTATCTGAGGGCACAAGGTGGATTTTCTGAGTTGGGGTAATATGGCAAAAAAAGCAGCAGTGATCAAGGGAGATGGAGTTGGACCAGAGCTTATCGATGGGGCAATCAAGGTCTTGGATGCCACAGGTCACGATGTGGAGCTGATTTTGTGCGATGCAGGCATCGAATGGTGGAAAAAACATGGTGGAGATTCACTGATTCCAGATGAGACTTGGGATATTCTTCGAGAGGCGGACGCATGTTTCAAAGGACCTACCACCACGCCAGGGGGGGCAGGCACGCTTAAAAGCGTGGCGGTCTCGATAAGACAAAAATTTGATCTATATGCAAACGTCCGCCCCATAAAGACTTTTCCGAACACTCCAAGACCATTGGGCGATGTCAACTTCGTCTGCGTTAGGGAGGGAACGGAAGACCTCTACTATGGATCCGAGACCCAAAAAGATGAAGACACATATATCGCGCTGAGGAGGATAACCAGGTCTGCGTGCAGGAGAATTGCCAAATATGCCTTTGAGGAGGCAAGGCGTAGGGGTTGGGGGACGGTAGTGGCCATCCATAAGAGCAACATCCTAAAGCTGACCTGCGGAGTTTTCCTAGACGAGGTTAGGAAGGTTGGAAAGGACTATCCGGACATCGAGATATGGGAGTATCACGTCGATAACATGGCGCAACAGCTCATCAAAAACCCCCAACTATTCAATCAAACGATTCTCCTATCGACCAACCTGTTCATGGATATAATCAGCGAGGAATGCTCCGCTCTAGTGGGAAGCATCGGCTTGGTATATTCTGCAAACTTTGGCGATGGATATGCGATGTTTGAGCCTGCGCATGGCTCCGCTCCTAAGTATGCCGGAAAGGACAAGGTAAATCCAACGGCAACGATACTTGCAGGTGCATGGATGCTCGGGTATTTGGGTGAAAAGGAGGAAGCTAAGGCGATCTTTCAAGCGACGGAAAAGGTGATATCAGAGGGAAAGATGACCACATATGATCTAGGGGGAAAGGCAAAACTCAGCGAGATGGCAAGCGAGATTGCGAAATACGCTGAGGAAATGTTGGACTGAAAGGACTTTCTTATCCCCTGTATTCCATTTCCAGTGGCTTCGGCGGCAAGGGGAACATGCTTTTGAACCTGTCTGGGTCTTCCGCTGCCTCTTTTAATCGTTTTTTGGTCATATCTAGAAAATCCTCTAGATATATCCTCTCTGTGGCTTTCTTTACCTTCTTTGCCAGATCCTTTATTTTCTCGATATCCCCCGCCACCTCTTCATAGTCACAAGCGTCCCCAACTGGACAATGATGTTTGATATTATTCAACGAAATTAGATATCTATTGATCTCCTTCTTATCCAAGGATCTCAGCTGTGCTTCAAAGGACTCTTTAAGTTCTTCTGTCTTGGTTTCCAGAGAGACGGATATCGGCTTTATCCCATCTCTCGTGGGAAATATCAGCGAAAAGTTCTCTAGATACTCAGAATATGCAAGATCTATGTTCTCTCTGGCATCTTTGCTGTATGAGACCTTTCCCTCTATATCTCTAGAATTCTGGCACATGGAACAATATCTCTCAAACCTATCTATCGCCTGATAAAACTCTATCACACCTTTCAAAGGACTCTCGGTTTTTATCTCCACTGCCATGTCCTCACCTACTCTTCTTTTTTGGAAATCTCCTTTTCGACGATGGGCTCTAGCATGAAGTACTTCTCAACATAAGCCCTTAGCTCCTCATCTGATATACACGAAACCCTGGTTTCCTCATCGTATAATTTTTGAATGTCCCTTTGGATGCTTTTTACCCTAGGATCGTTTTTATCTATGGATAACTCCAGGTGCATTAATTCTCTCAATGTCTCCTCTACCTTGTAGCGTATTACTTCTGTTCCAGAGGAGTCCCCTATCATCAGCTCCCTTTTCCCACCAACGAGCTCTGGGGGAAATGGCTCATACGTAAACGGGTTTTTGATGATTCCTGCAGCATGAATTCCACTTTCGTGAGCAAAGACGTTTTTTCCGACGATGGCTTTGTTCCTTGGCACCCTGACCCCTATTTCCTCTTCCATGTACTCTGCAAATTTGACGAGACTCTTTGGATTGTATTTTTGGAAACCCTCAACCCTACACATCAAAAAAATCAATGTCTTCTCCATCTCAGTGTTGCCAGCCCTCTCCCCTATGCCAAGAAAGGTCAAGTTCGACCAGTTGGCGCCATACCAATACCCTGCTAAAGTGTTGGTCAATCCAAGACCGAAATCATCGTGAACATGGGTCTCTATGTTTTTGACGCCTACGTCTTTAAGCAATTTGATCATTTTTGGGATGCTATAGGGAAGATCCACTTCCGGGAACGGCAGCCCATAATTCAATGTATCACAAACTCGTATAATCGCATCTGGTGCTCTCTCGACGATCTTCTTGACAAATGGGATGACAAATCCTTTGACATCTGCTCTTGTTACATCCTCAAGATGACACCTCACCCTAAGGCCGTGATCAATCGCATATTGTAAAGCGCTAAGGTACTTTTCCTCAGCCTCTTCCCTGCTCTTAAGACCCATCTTGTCGAATATATGTACATCGGAGACTGACATCAATATACCAGTCTCCTCTATGCCATCCATGTCTATGGCTAGATCTATGTCCTTTGGGACTGCCCTTGCCCATGCAGTGACCTCTGGGACCTCATAGCCCCTATCCAGCATCTCTCTTACTGCACTTCTGTCACGCTCATTGTACAAGAATGCCTCGATCTTCTCGATCCCGATCTCATGCAAGTAATCATGTATACGCAATTTATGGGCTTTTTTAAGCACGATACCAGGCATCTGCGCCCCATCTCTTATCGTGCTGTCAGAGATCTTGACCTCTTGCCCCAATGGCAGTTTTATCTTCGGCATATCTTCATATGTTCGGTACATCGCTTCCATAATCAATTGGAATGCACATAAAGTTAACTAAGGGTAATCCAATATGGGGCATCATGAGAAAAATAGTGGTCCTCCGCTTAGGGCACAGAATAGAGCGAGATCAAAGGATGACCACACATGTTGCCCTAACTGCAAGAGCTCTTGGTGCTGAGGGAATGTTGCTCGCTTCTCGTGACAAATCAATAGAACAGAGCATAAGCGATGTAACCAAGCGATGGGGTGGGGCATTCTATGTTCGAAGTGGTGTAAAATGGAGAAGCGAGATCAAAAAATGGAAAGAAAGCGGTGGAAAAGTTTGTCATTTGACCATGTACGGTGTTGGCTTAGAGGAGATCGATGCTCTTCGTGATACAGAAAATCTCATGGTCATCGTTGGAGCGGAGAAAGTTCCAGCTGAGGTTTTTGCTCTGGCAGATTGGAATATCGCGATAACCAATCAACCACATTCTGAGGTGGCTGCGCTTGCCATTTTCATGGATCGCTTGCAAAAAGGGGAAGAACTCCGAAAGGAGTTTAGAGGCGGAGAGCTCCAAATCATAGCAATGAGGGCGGGCAAAAAGGTCAAGAGAATCAAAAATTTAAAGTCCTTCTAAAGCCAAGAGATGATGATATATTTGCCGATGTTAAAAAATGTCGTTGGAGAGTATCTGACCAAACTGGTCGGGGAAGAAGGCGTTAAGGTGATCAAAAAGCTTCCCAAAGGCGAGGTAACCGATGAGAAGATCGCAGAGATGACAGGGGTGGACCTACAGACCGTTCGGCGAACGTTGTATATCTTGTATGAAAATCGCTTGGCCGTATATAGAAGAGAGAGGAACAAGGAGAGTGGATGGCTCACCTATTTATGGAAAGTCGATTTGCACGACATCGATCTGGTTCTAGAAGCGGAAATGCGAAAATTGTTAGATCGGCTTCAGAAGCGCTTGGAATTTGAGAGGGAGAACGTTTTCTATGTTTGTGAGGAAGGGCATCGGGTTTTGTTTGATGTAGCGGTTGGGGCAAATTTTATGTGCTCAACTTGTGGAAAAGTTCTTGGACATCAAGACAATGCTGAGCTCATAAATGCTCTTGGGAAGAGGATCGATGAAATACAGGCTGTTTTATAACATGCAAAGCGCAATTGATCTGCTGAGAAAAGTAAACTGCCCCCAAAACCTCATTGCCCATTGCATCGCCGTCGCTGAACTCGCAAGTGAGATGGCTGAACGTTGCGGTGCAGACAGAGAGCTCGTGCTCATCGGTGCTTTGCTCCATGATATTGGATATGCTAGGTCGCATGGCATCAAGCATGCGGTAGTTGGTGCGGAGATCGCAAGGGAGCTTGGCATGGAGGGGCGCATCGTGGATATCATCGAACGCCATATTGGGGCGGGAATACCAAGCGATGAGGCCGAAGCACAGGGCTTGCCCAAAAAAGATTATATGCCAAAAACGCTTGAGGAAAAGATCGTTGCACATGCAGATAATCTGATTCGTCATACAACACGGATTACGATCGATGAAGCCATAGAAGACGTGCAGCACGAATTAGGGGCGAATCATCCCGCCATTGAGAGAATGAAGCGACTTCACGACGAGCTGGATGGACTATGCGGACTGAGGTGAGCATTAGCTATTGGAAAGCCCAGAAACGCAAATATGAAAGGAGTTATTCCAAGGGGGGAAGGGGATGCTTGAAAATCATGGATCGGTTAATCTAATATGCTGTATGGTATTAAACTGTTGGACTAACATTATGACAAAGTTTATGTAGTTAGATATACAACATCAAAATGACCTTGGAGGTGCAGGAGTGGCAGGCGTGAACACAAAGGACATACTATTTTGGCTTCTCATCGTGTTTATTGTGATCTTGATGTTGCTTTTACTATACACAGGAGGGATTTAATGAAAATCGAGGAGATATTGTTCTGGCTTTTCATTCTTTTTGTCTTAGTCCTTCTGGTTTGGAAATTGACTGGCTCCCCAAACAACAGTACCATGATAGCAGCATTGGTAGGAGCGTTAGTCCTCCTCTGGAGAGATTTTTCCAACTTTAAAGCAGAAGTCAAGGAATTCATGGGTGAGATGAGAGAGAAGCTAAAGTAATCTACTCTTCTCCCTCTCCCAAGCTCACAGTCCACTTACCAATCTTCTCATCAATTGTTTAGCATTTCATAAAAGGAGCCTCACCCATATTCACGCATCTGAACCCATATCTCGCCCGATTCGATTTTGCGCTTGAGCCACCTCCTCAATCGCTCTTTTGTCCAACTCCTGGTGAGGGGAATGAGCAAAATAAATCCCAGTGCATCTGTCAGTACTCCAGGCGTGACGAGCAGGATTCCGCCTGCTAGTATGAGCACCCCATCAAACACCCTATCAGTGGGAAGGATGCCATTCATCAAATCCATTTGCATCTTTCTGAGAACGGACAAGCCTTGCGATTTAGCTAGGAACGCACCTATGATCCCAGTAATCATAACGAGCCCAATTACGTTCCAAGTCCCGATTCTCTGACCCATTTCGATCAGTAGAAATAGTTCCATGATCGGCGTCAGAACAAAGATCAGTATCAGTTTGCCCAACATTTCACCATCTCACAGTTTGGAGAATGCTGGCTTGGGTCTTTCGAGCTTGTTGTACAACTTGTAGATCAACACAGACATGCCCAACACGAAAATTCCGAACTCGATGCTGTTGCTAAACTGAACGTATTCTTTAAGTGGTAATAAATAATCTACGGTAGCTGGTACGATTTCGTGAATCATGGTAGCCGTTGTTTTCGTTACCTCTGCCCCTGTTATTGGATCTATCGTCGTCGTTTTCACGATCTCCAGCCCGATCTCGGCATCGATCATGAAATTTCGTATAGAGAATGGATAGAACGGTATGATTCCCACATCGAAGATGTCCATGAAAAGATGGCTGCCTAGATATACGAGAGCAAGTGCGATCCTCTGCGATCTGTTCTTGAGATATAATATTAGCAAGCATAGTGGAATGAATATATTGTGCAACGTTCCTCTGTGCACGAAAAAGTAATCTATGTCAGGCAGTACTGATACTGGAAGGAGCATCAAGATCGAGCGAATGTCATCATAGAAGATCAACAGTATGAGCATTGGAATTATCATGTGCATGCTTGCGTTCGCCATCCTCAGATCACCTCCTTTTATGACGATTTCAATAAACTGTAACGCTTTTCACAGACGGTAGTGTCATCAGCGCGCTTATAAGGTCGCCTGGAGCCTTGACATCGGTTATGATCGTGAGCTTGGGATCTTCCGTGAAATAGGGATCGTCGGTTACAGCCTGTCTAATGCTGATCCCATGTTTTGCTATCAAGGATGCGACGTCGCCAAGTATGCCCTTCTTCTGGGCATCTTTCGGGACGATGATCATGACACCAAGACCAAGCAGCGGTGCAACGTCCTTCAAAAAAGTTATCGAATGGATGTTCTGAAAGACCTTTCTGAGCGCTTCATCCCCTAGGATGACCTTAGTGGTCGCATTGATCACTCTTCTGTCTACGCCAACCTCCTTTGCGATCTGCGTGTGCGGTATCTCTATGGTGCCAGAGACCACCTTCCCTTCTGAATTGATCTGAAAACCCCTTTCCAGAAGAAAGCGAATTACCTTTTCCTGCGCTGGGAAATTGCTGAATTTTTTTATGATTTCTATCCACATACTAACATATATGCATTGTAGTAACTCATACAAAGAGTTTGTGCGATAGATTAATAGATCAAGCTGGTGAAGGTGGAGCGATGAGAAGAAACATTATGATAGGGGGCATTCTGGTGATAATATTTTGCTTGATGTTATATAGCACGATCAGTTTCATCACTCCGTATAAAAGTGTGAGCGAAGTCGTGCAAAGTCCAGATCAATATATGAATAGGAGCGTGCAGGTCATCGGAAATATCATGAGTGAAACGTTTGTTTCAAGCAACGCAGGATATGAGTTTATGCTGACAGATGGAAATGCATCCATGGATGTTATATATCATGGAAGATTGCCTGGTGCATTTGACGTGAACGCTGAGGTTGTAGTGATCGGACGCTTGACAGAATCTGGCGTGTTCAACGCAACCAAGCTCATCGCTCCATGTCCATCAAGGCTCATTTCCTTTAGATAGTATGTCACATAATGTGATTAAGTATTTATAAGCCCTTTGACATAGGTAAAAACAACACATGCCTGACGCAAAAGTTCTGGAGGGAACTCACAAGATTGGCATTATAGCGTTAGCGATAGCACTAGTGTTCATCATCTCAACAGGAGTTGTGGAAGGACAATATGGAGATCCCCAGCTCATCGTATCGACGAACAGGTATGCTGTGCTCTACCGGGACGAGAATAGTAGTAGGAATACTCCTCCTCCAAACAGCGCAGCTGATGAATCCCAAACGATACGAATATATGCGCTTAAACTTGATAATCTCGGCAAACCAGAGTCAGGAGTGGACATCAATTTCACGATTAAAAGCCCAGCTGGCGGTTCATGGAGTCAAATTGCCACCACGGGCGCTAATGGTGTCGCATCTGTTTCTTTTCAATTGTTCGGTAATATAACAGCTTGGGCTGACCCAGATGAGGGCGCTTGGACCGTCAGAGCAGAACAGGTATCAGACACCTCGATTTATGATACGACGATGTTTATCTATGCGATGATGGATTGCCATAACTCCCCGATAAAAGCTTCTGGATCTTGTAGTTGGGGTACGAAAACTGCGTTATCCCCTTATACTTATGGTATTACACATGACCAATTGCGGCATGCTGATGCCACGGGAGCGGGCGACCTCGATAGCTTTTGTACCGACTGTCATCGGTACTATGGGCGCCCCACTGGAGCTGCATCAAATAATGATTATGTGTATCCATATGGCTATCACGACCAAAAGGCGACATGCAAAGATTGTCATGGCACTGGCACTTCTATCGTGATGAAATCATGTTACGAGTGTCATCCAACAAATAACACCCACCCATCCTCTGTCAACACTCTGAGCGGCTCAGGCACGAGATATTCTGACACCTATCCGACAGCATCTGGAAATCCATCGGAGAACCACACATACTGCATACTATGTCATGGACCGATGCACAACATCACAACCCCATACCCTACTGGTAGAGGCAACAACTTTACAGAGGATGATCACTGCGCTCCATGCCATGATGGGTATAGCAAGCACAATGCAACAGTGAATTGCACCACATGTCACAGCCAAGATATTCATGTGATAAAATATCTGCAGGGTGATGGCACGACGTATCGGAACGCAACCATTCCAAATGCGAAGGCAACTGCTGTCAATTGCACAACATGCCACCAGAGCAATAATGCAGATGCTACGCTAAGTCCGTTGGTTGTACCCAAGGTTCCGACTTCTACGAACTTTGACTTCAATCACAGCGAGGATGACAGTGCTGGTCAGAAGTGGGGAAGCTATTGGGATAACACTAGCACTACCGATCTACCTGCATGTTTGTATTGTCACGAGAATACGACGCATAATGCAACTGCCCTGGGAAAAGTGACGAACGTCCAGGGCACCAATGTCGTTAATCAGTCCATCGACGCTGGTGATTGGTGTGCGAACTGTCACTATGCTGGTGCGACCAATTATAGTGGGACCAGCTATTCCCCTGTTCCCCCTGAGATCACGAATATATCGCTTACTTCTACCGATGGCACCAAGTTTGTCGATCATACAGATTTTGGTAAGACCGATGTTGATTGTGGTGATGTGCGTTGTCATGGTGAGCTGCTCGTGGGAGGCAACATGACGGAGTTCATACATAACGTTGCAGAAGGCATGTTCGGTCCAGACTGTATCTCCTGTCATGACGTTGGAAAGCCAGCTCAAAAGGTGAACGTTTCTGCCATGAATCAATCTGGTATATCCATTCATGCTGATTTGAACAGTGCTGCAAATGCAACGGTCAATCCCAACAACAAGATGTGCTGGGGATGCCACCAGAGCGATGGACAACAGCCTCCAGCAAAACAGCATCCTGACAAAGTGAATAATCCATATACATGTTGGGAATGTCATAATGATACTAGCAAGCCATATGCCAATGTGAGCAATGCGTTGAACGTCACCGAGCACTTCAGGTCAGGAGAAGAGATTCGTGCAGCTACTAGTGCTGCTGACGACGATGCTTCATGCATAGCATGTCATAACAAGACGGAGATGAAGTTGGATTACATGAGCGATCCAGGTGGTCCCAAGAGCAATTATGCTGCGATATCTCACTATGGCAAGAAGAGGGCTGATCTGGTTGTTGTAGGTGGCACCAACTGTACATATTGTCACCAGAACGCTAGCACGGCATTCCCATTCGTTGATCCTAATAACAAGTCGATCTATGAGCATACGCTGAATGCAACAAACATCACTGGACGCTCCTGCGTTAACTCGAGCTGTCATAATGTAGGAAGGATTCACAACTATACGCTGACCAAGCCCTCCACGAGTGCATGGACATCCAGCAAGCAAGATTATTGTGCTCCATGTCACAGACCAAATGATCTAAATGCGACTAAATATGTATATGCTCATAATACCTCTGAAACGGTTACTGATGATGACTGTGGCTATTGTCACAATGTGAGCTCACAGGGGATGGTTGGGTTCATTGTAAAGGCTCATACGAGCATGCTCGCCAATAGATCTACCGTGAGCACATGCGTTGGCTGTCACAACGGCACCACTACCTATGTTAAAATATCACGATTGATCCTAACCCATTTCCCAGGTGCACCTTCTGGGAGGGCAAACACCTCCATAGACAACTATGGATGTAGAGATTGTCATAACATGACCGCTTTGGATAACATGCACGCCGCTAATTTGACCACCACACACTGGGGCTGCAATGACTGTCATAACTCATCCGGCTCTGGCAAACTGGCTACTCAAACGCCGTATATTGACGTGCTCAGACATGACAACACCACGCTGAACGGCACCAATGTCAACTGTGCATTGTGCCATAACAACACCAATGCACCGCAACCATTCCACTTCACATCTTATCCGAGAGGTAGCATAGATGCTCCAGGATGGACTGGATGGGTGAATGGGACCCAAGTTAATTGTACCAGTTGTCATGTGGATCATGCATTTGAGACTCCGTTCTATGCACAGCCAACAACTTGGCATCCAGAGGTCTATGGCACTAAACTAGATGACTGCTATTATTGTCATACGAACGTCACATCTTCAACCGATTCCTACGCTCCGGTCGCGATGCACAATGTGACCAAGGAGATAGACTGGTCTGACTGCACCAGATGCCATGCGTATGGAAAAGGTGGAGCACCAATCGTGGACAACGGCACGTTGCTATCATCTGGCATGCATCAGAACTTAAGCGGTGCGATCTATGATCCTGCTCCTGTTGAGATATTTAATGAGACTACAGCACTTGCCAATGAGACCACGCTTGCATCACCAGTTGGAACATTTGAAGTGTATGACGTCGCCCTTACGTATGAAAACACAACGGCAGACTCAAGAGAGTTTACGTTGAAAATCGAGGGCACTAATGTTGCGCCAATAGCAGTGCTTGATGGCGTGAGCACCAAGACACACACATGGACATTGTCAAACATCACGGATTCAGGAATCACACTCGATACCAGCAACATCATAAACATGAGTGTAAACGCTTCCGTCGGTGGATATTGGGCAGTATCTGTTGATCAACGTGTCACAAACATCAATCTTGCTTGCAAGGCATGTCATGGAGGCGGAGAAGTTGGCGGAAGTGCCAAGCATCGTGATGCAACTCCAAAGTATTGTCATGATTGTCATATCTATGGAAATCTCTCAGCACCGATTGTGACTGATCACATCCCTAAGGGGCTGAACGCCTCTACCGATGTGTTCACCGGCATTAAATCTCCTGCATATGGCTATTGTTCGGTGTGTCACAACAGCAGCCTTGGATCTTACACTGATCCCACTCCAGGAACTCGGAACGCAACGACGTCTCACTATGGTACCAATGTCAGTTTGATGACGCCAAGCGTTAACTCCACCAACTGCAGATGGTGCCACTATGATGAGTACGGCAACACATCATGGGGCGTTCCTGGAGATCCAAAAGTGACTTGCCCATACTATCACAAGGCCTTAACAACAAATGACGATTGTTACCTTTGTCATGTTGTACCTGTAGCCATGCCCCTTACATTCCATGTACCAGAGTTGATTGAGGGAGAGTCAGGTGGTCCAAACTGCACTAAGTGTCACGACATAGGCGGCGGAATACAAGATGTGAACGTCACCGCGATGAACAGGACCGATGCTATACACAAATACTTGAACGAGGATGCAACAGCATCAGCTGGAAATGAATCTAATAAGAGATGCTGGGCATGTCATGGCGAGGATGATGATAGCGATGGAATAGCTAATGAGACCGAGCAACCAGTAGATGACCATCCATCCAATTATAAAGAGCCCTATAGGTGTGTTGACTGTCACATTACTCAACGATTCAATGCATATCTCGTCACCGAGCACTTCTCTGATGCTGATGAAATAAAGACCGACCAATCTTATACTGGAAACGAGGCATGTCTGGTCTGCCATAGAGATGTAACAGAGATGATGATTCCTCCTAGCCAAATTAACGATCCAGACGGTCCCGGCGCAGTGTACGGTGGTGCTAACGGCGGAAACAACAGCACATCTCACTATGGAAAGAAAAGAACGGATCTCAGTGCTCTTGTCAACACCGATGACTATTGCAACTACTGCCATAGCAACGCATCGACGGCGTTTGGCTTTGTGGATGCACATAACAAGGAAATATTTGAACATACCGCCAATGTTACAGCAGACATTCAAAATGCCACAACCCTCTCGTGTAACAGATCAGACTGCCACAATATTGGTAGAATACATAATGAAACGTTGACTATACCTTCTGTATCAGCTTGGACTTCTGGCAAGCAAGATCGTTGCTCTCCATGTCATCTACCCACTGATACTGGCTCCAGCCTGAACATTTCCAACGAGAGGCATAACACAACCCAGAGCACAATTATAGATTGCGGATATTGTCACAATGCAGATGTGCTAGGTACTGGAAATGCATATCAGAACATCCATAGCGATAACCTCACTGCTGGTGGCAACGCCAGTTATGATGATTGTTATGAGTGTCATCAGGATAGCAATCTGACGTTCACCTCGAGGGTCATCCTTGAGCACACGAATGCGAGTGCCGATGTGAGTGCCACATACCTGACATGTGATAATAGTAGTTGCCACAAGGGCAACAGAGTGCACTCTAGTGCCCTAGTGAAGCCTTCTACGAGCATGTGGACGCTTGGTGGAAATGACTACTGTGCTCCTTGCCACAAGCCAGGCGATGCTAACGCAACCAAGTATGTGCACAGCCATGATCCAATAAACTTCACCGTCATCACTGGCTGCGGCTACTGTCACAATGCGAGTACGCAAGGAGGTCTACCAACGTCATTCAGACTTCATGACACCGAGCTTACTAATGCATCCACAGAGCTTGGATCAAAAACATGCACAGGCTGTCACAATGGCACCTCTACATACGTCTCCCAGATGATTCTCACCCACCTCCCAGGTGCACCCTCTGGGAGGGCAAACACCTCCCTGGATAACTATGAATGTGAGGATTGCCACAATCTGAGCGTGGGTGCATCGATGCATTCACAAGGCTTAAACGTCACCCACTGGGATTGTAATTCCTGTCATAACGGCACCGCACCAGATGGTAGAAAAGCATGGAATACTACGATGATCAATATCACTAGACACGATAGTGCGACCCTCACAGGCATGATAGATACCCACCTATGTATCTGGTGCCATAACAATACCAATGCACCCCAGCCTTTCCACTTCACCTCTTATCCAAGGGGCACTGTAGATGCTCCAGGCTGGACTGGATGGGTGAATGGGACCACTGTCAACTGCACTAGCTGTCATGTAGACCGCAAGACTGCCAAACCTTTCCAAGCACCAAGTGCCACTCATAAAGTCTCGGGCATGATGTTGGATGACTGCTATTATTGTCATACGAACGTAACAAGTTACACAGAAGATCCATTGGCTTTGCATGATCTATTTGCTGTGAGTTGGACCAATTGTACTTATTGTCATTCTGTTGGGGGACACGGAATACCAGTTATTGACAACTCCACGTTCGAGAAGGGCATACATGCCAGGCTTAATAACACGGATGACATCAACTATGCTTGTAAGGCATGTCATCAGGACGGATCCAACCGCCATCGTGGTCTGATCGACGGTCGCACAGCAAAGGCTTGCGAAGACTGCCATACTGGCTACACACGATTTAACGCAACCCCGGTCAAAGAGCATTATTCTGGTGGAGCCGACATCAAGGTATCTATCACCTGTTGGAAGTGCCATAAGAACACAGGCAGCAAATATCTCATAGATATCGACTATCTCTTAGCAGCGAATGAGATCACAACCGAGGGCATCAACGAAAGGATATCGCATTATGGAGTTTCCATCACCAAGAGATGCGCAGATTGCCATCAGGACAAGACTACTGCAGGAAGCTTTGGCGACGCAACCCTGGTCTACAAGCACACGAACCAACCATGCGATTACTGTCATGCCAGTGCGACCAATCTGCATGATGTAGCTCTGAAGATACCATCAGAAACATGCTACGATTGTCATACCAGCGAGGAAAAGATGCGAGAATATATGGGTCCAGGGCAGCTCAGATCGCACTATCAATGGGCATCCGAGGCAAACACGATGCTGGATTACTACAATTGCAAGGTCTGCCATGGGCTGGCAAAGAACTATCTTGAAAGTCTTGCACTCTCAAGACGCTCCACATGGACGGCGGCAGAAAGGTTGGCAAAGAAATCATCATCGCTTCTCCACTCGGCAGATCTTTCTGCTCCAGAAAGGGATTGCGTCGATTGCCATTCCTCTAATGGAACGGGATTTGTCGTCAGAGACGAGACGCTGAGGATCGACACATATACCCACTATGAGACTTACGTCAGCTGTAAAGAGAGCTGCCATGGGATCAACGAGAAATTCCATTACACAAAATATGCAAGAGGAGATGTCGTAGCCCCAGGATGGGCAGGATGGAGCACCGGCACGCCAGCATCTTGCACGGACTGCCATGTGGATCATGCTGGTGAGAGCCCATTCAATGCACCCAATCCGCCACGTAGCATCGATGCGACGATGGAATGTGAGGATTGTCATCGCCGCCCAGGGACAACTTGGACAGAGTTCATCCATGGCATTGCCCTGGTGATAAAGGCGAAGAATGTGACCGTTACCCTGGAAAAGATTGGGCTAGAAAATGTCACGGTAGAGGTGGAAAATGTCACGCTGGACTGCGTAGCTTGCCATGACATAGGTGGAATGGCTCCAATTCATGTGAATGTGTCTGTGATGAAATCTGGTGTGCATGCAGAGTTGAACGATGAGGCGACAAACAAAACGGAATTAACGGACCCGATCAGCAAGGCATGCTGGGCATGCCATGGTGATGGGACGGAGCCGATGGGACATCCACCAAGCTACAAGAGCCCAAAAGAGTGCGAGGGCTGTCACCTCAATCAGAGTGCCATGGACAAATACGATGTGCCGGGGCTTATACTAACGCACTACCCAGGAGCACCTGATGGTAGAGCAAACACCACATCTGAAAATGAGACGTATACATGCAAACGATGTCATAAGGAGGAGGACGCAAGATATCACTACACATCGGTTCAAAGAAATGACATAGCAAATCCAAATGGAACGTGCTATGAATGTCACACGCCATATGGAAACTTCACATATAAGCCGAAGACACAGATCGCTGAGTTGAATCATGGGCTGTTGGAGAGGCGTCTGAGGGTGACATGTGAGCGCTGTCATTCTCCAGAGGGCGTAGCCAGATATCACACCATCTCAGTACCGGTGGCTGGCGTAGCAGTCAAAGAGGTTAACGTGACGGTCAACTGCACGGACTGCCATCTAGAATACACGACAAAATTGCACTATCCAGCTGTTGAGTGGATCACCTGCACAGATTGTCATACGAAATATGATGAGGGGCACTATGCCGGGAGAATAGTTGAAAAGGTGAACAAGACCTACACATGTGCCATCTGTCACAACGAGGAAGCGGAGGAGTTCCATAATTTGTCGCGTATGATAGCTCCAGTGCATGAGTCTTGCTATGAGTGCCATGCCATCGAAACGAACTTCACCTTGGCTCAGATAATCTTGGCCCAAAACGTCACCTGTATGGTGAGGGTGATTTCGCCTGAGATCCTCACCTGTGGATCGTGTCACAATGCCACAGGTACATACCGATTCCATTATTCCCCATATCCAAGGGGTAGTGTGCAAGCTCCTGGATGGCCAGGTTGGATCGATGGAACCATCGCCAACTGCACGGATTGCCATACCTATCATGGAGGATTGGCACCGTTCAATGCAACAGATGTGAGCGACATGTTGATGGGCTATTCGCCAGATTGCGTCTTCTGCCATGGTGGATCCACGCCAGTAAGTCTCCATACCTTAGAAGATCTCTACAGAGAGCCGCACATAAAGACCATAATCTTATCTCCGCAAACATGCAACCAGGGCGATAATGTCACGCTGAGTGTCGTCATCGAGGATTACTGGTTGCCGATCAGTGGTGCAGAGTACTTTATCGACGTTATTGGGGAAAATGGAACTGGAATTCCCTTGAACGCCACTGATGGATCGTTCGATGGGTCGGTGGAAGAAGCCATCGCTATAATAAACACCACTGGGCTGTCGATCGAAACTCATACGATCTTCGTACATGCTGTGGACTCTGAAGGTACATGGGGTCCGATGAGCACAGCTATGCTAACAGTGGTAGAGCCGAAAAAAGCATTCAGAATCGCATCTGTGGTTCAAGAAATGGGAATCTTGTATGGAATAATAGGCTCGCTTGCGATCATATATCTGATTAAGAGGTTCATGTGGTTGAGATGATAACAATCGGTAATGTCCTTCTTTACGCTAGCTTTGTCGTTGGCATGCTCTCGTCGATCGCCATATTGTTATATGAATTCATGGGCATTGACTTTTCCAAATATCTATCATGGGCGCTGCGGTTGGCAGCATGCCTGTTGTCTTCTTCTATGTTGTTGCTCATATACTATTTTGTATCATCTGACTTTTCTGTGTTCAGCGTATGGCGGTACAGTAGTGTTGAGCTTCCTTTGATCTATAAGATATCAGCTGTTTGGGCTGGGCAAGAGGGCACCTACCTTCTATGGGCATGGGCTGTCTTTCTGTTTATCTGGTGGACGTCTGAAAAGAGGGGTTGGGATAGTCCGTTGATAAGAAGGACGTTGTTCGTTGCGCTGTTGGTCGGTAATCTTCTATTGGTCCTTACTTTGATGATATCGCCTTTTAAATCGATCTTCGATCTGGCATCCCCCCAGGTGGCGCATGTCCCACTGGAGGGATATGGTCTAAATCCCGTCTATACCGATCCGTTGTTTGCTTTTCATCCTCCAGTCGTGTTCATAGCATATGCTGCTCTGACGATACCATTTTCTGCGGCATTGGTCTATCAGGTGACCAGAGAAGCTGGGTGGGAGCAGTTGTCAAGGCAATGGTGCAGAATTTCTTGGCTGTTCCTGACGCTGGGAATGGGGCTTGGTGGATTATGGGCATACAAGCTCATCGACTGGGGTGGCTATTGGAATTGGGATCCCGTCCTGTCAGCAACTATCATAGTGTGGTTATCTCTGACAGCAACGTTGCATGCTTTACCTCGATTTAGAGTGAGGGGAGAGTTTCCAGTCGCGGCACCACTTTTAACGATGTTCACATTTATCCTGTGCATCTATACGACCTATGTAACGAGGAGTGGTGTGATCCCATCCCTACACGGTTTTGAGGAGACCGTCATGCCGACGCGATATTTGCTCGTTGTTACCATGCTGCTTGCAGCGATCATCACAATAGCGCTAGGTGTGAAGGCTGGCATGCAGGAGAGAAAACGAGTTGTGCCGTTGATATCAGCGACCAACATGTTCTATCTCACCATAGTATTGCTGTACCTTCTAGTCATCGTATCGTTCTGGGGAATTTCGTCTCCGATGTTCTTAGAGTTCGTAACGGGAATGAAAATTTCCATAGCAAAGGAGTTCTTCAATGTATGGAGTTATCCATTCATGGTGCCGTTAGTCATATTGCTTGGGGTTTGCGTGATGTATGGTAGGGTAGAGCGGAAGCTGTTGATGTGGGCGGTGGTGTTGGTTGTATCGGTATCAAGCATAGGACTGGCTTTTGTCACACCCACCATCGAATATATGCTGGTGGATCCCACAGGGGAGTTCTATCTTTATTCGTCATCGCTCGTGAGAGCGCTTGGTTCCGCCTCATTACTATCTTATGTGCCAGTCTTTCTCTTCGCGACAGGAGCCATCATTTTCAGGTTCATGAAAGACATCAAGGCGGCAAGAGAGAGAACCGTACTGGTAAAATTGAGTGGCGTGCATCTAATCCATCTGGGAGTCACCTTGATCGTATTGGGAGCAATCCTAAGCACGTCCTTTGGAACGACGACGACGGTTACATATCGATTAGATGAAATTGGTAAGATGAAAGATGTAGGCAGCTTGGGAATAAAATTAGTTGATTTTGAGATAAGTCCAGATCTAATGGAGCCAGTGCAGACAGCATCCGTACACCTGTATGAGAATGGTGCTTTGCGTTGCATCGGCGCAGCCACGTTTTGGGAAGACAGACAATATGGTGCTATCACCAACATCATGCTTGATAGAGGAGGCCTTTCAGACGTTCACGTAATTTTCCAGGGAATACGCCCCCGTCGGGGTGATGTTACCATACCATTAACCATCAAGGTCATGCCCTTTATCAACGTGTTGTGGGGTGGAATGGTCTTGTTTTTGATGGGCATTTGTTTCATTCTTGCATCTGAGTATGCCATGGAAAAAAGACGAGGCAAATAAACTAGACAAACCTTGGCCTAGCCGATAGCCTCCTTGGCAATGGAAGTGATCCCTTTGGCATTCCACCCGCCCGTTCTTCTATCAGTGCAATCAGCTCAGAAGGTTTTAATTCTTTTTTAGAGTTTGCACGGATGGTCACACTCAACGTTCCCTTTGCAATCTCATCATCACCTATGACTGCAACGAAAGGAATCCACTCCTTGCCAGCATCCCTGATCTTCTTGCTCAATGTCTCATCTCGATCATCCACATCGACCCTGATACATTCTTTCTCTAGGAGTTCCGCAACGTCTTCCGCCCTTTTAAGATGTCTGTCAGCTATGGGGACTATTCTAACTTGTGTCGGCGATAGCCAGAGGGGTAACATTGGCACCTTGCACATGTATGCCTTTTCTAATAACGCATACATACATCGTTCTATGGCTCCGCTCGGGGAGCAATGAAGGATGACCGGTCTGCGCTCCACATTGTCTGCGTCAATATAAGAAATGTCATATCGCTCCGCATTCTCCACATCTATTTGCACCGTGGATAACGCGCCTGCCTTGTCCAATGCGTCGACAAAGTTGAACTCAAATTTGAGTACAAAATAGAAGAAGCGCTGATCCCACATCTCGATCAATACCGGCTTATTTACGATCCTGACCAAGCTGAGGATGAATTCCTCGTTCGCATCATAGAAGTCCTTTGTAAATCTAATACCGACCTCGTAGTCATTCGTGCTCAGCCCTATGTCCTCCAGGATGTCCATGCACAGCTTATATTGCACTTTGAACTCCTCCATGGCTTGGTCCATGCTCATGCATAGGGTGTGTAGATCTGGCATCGTGAATGCGCGAAGGCGACGTAACCCAGCTAACTCACCCCTTTGCTCTTTCCTGAAGCTGTATTTTGTCAGCTCGAACATCTTCAGTGGCAGATTTTTGTGCGAGATCGTCATATCGCTATTCATCAAGAACTGACCGAAGCAAGCGGAAAACCTCAAAAAAAGTTGCCTCTTGTCAGAGTCCAATGAATACTGACGCGCTGGAAACCGCTCCAAATACCCTTTCATGGTGGGATGCTCTACGTCATACATGATCGGGGTCTCCACTTCCATGGCACCAAAGCCCAGCGCTTTTGCGCTGACGTAAGCTTCTAATAAGTTCTTCATGAGACGCCCTTTTGGATAAAAACGCATGTTGCCTGGATCAGAAGCTGGCTCATAGTCAGCCAATTCAAAACGGCGCATCAATTCTACGTGAGGAGGGATTTTTTCCACTGCTCGACTCTTTGAGATCTCGTAATTGACAAACTTTTCCAACTTTTTATGTTTAGAGAAATCAAATTTATCTGGAGTGATAAGTTCGCCGTCAGGTGTTAGGACATACCAATATGATTTTGCCTTTTTCTCGGCTTTAAGCGCCTCCGCTCCTTTTTCGATAGTGGGGCGGATCGTTCTGGAAAGCTCAGATAAGGGATGCCCTTTACAACTGATCTTAAATGCTTTATACCAACCGAATGGGGCTCGCATGACCTCTAGGTGAGATTTTAATGTCTCCTCCGTTCTCTGAAGAACCTCAACTGCAACTTTTGGTGATGACAAATCAGAGCTCAGATGCGCATAGGGATATATCATCACCTTTTTTGTTCTGACCTGATCAGCCACTTTCTTGATTTCCTCTGCGGCTTGGTTCGCCACCCCTCTTGGGTCTGCCTCATCCGCACTTTCTACTGCAACGAATGCCGCCAGAACCTCCTCCATACGCCCTTTTCTGCGCTCATCCTCGATCTTTTCCGCTACAGGAGTGTCTTTTTTGACCTCGTACTCGATGTAATCGGAATGGATGAGCAATAGCTGCATGTTTCACCTACACCACATTATTCGCAATCAGCTTTAAATATTAAGGTGGATGTGATTGTTTTGGGTGAAAGGATGAGACTCATAACCATACACAACAATCTGACTGGTTTTATACTCGCATTGGTGTTGATCATGCTTGGGAGCGCTTGGGGCAGGAACTATGAGCGCAAATACATGGGGGCTGTGGTTCTGGCATTGATAGGTCTTCTCGCAGTCTATGGTGCAATGGTCGTTGATGCCACTTCACTAGGGAGAATGTGTGCTGGGTTATTTGCCTTGGTCGCAAACGTGATTAATTGCATAGCAATGAGGGAAAAGCAAAAGGACATGTTCTTCTTAGCTATGTTCATCGTCGCGTTAATAGCGATCAATGCGATGATAGGCTTTGCGTTATTGCCTTGATGATCAAATGTGATAGCCTGGGCGTTCTGAAGATCCTCATGAGGCGTTATCCCATAACGTTATCTGAATTTCAAAAAGAGCTGGGCGTATCCAAACTTGAGCGAGGGATCAAAAGCCTACAGAGGAATTTTAGCTCTGGACGCTCTCCCAGACAAAGCTTTCACCCGACTGCTGAGAGCGGAAGACCACAAAGAAAAAGCTGAGAGAGTACGAGGATGTATGGATAATCAACCAAATGGGATTTGCCTCAGACCTACTTGACTGCTATTGGCTTTTCTGCCCTTAGACCTTCTTCTCGCCCCATTGTCTGACGAGCATCCCTATATCTGTGTCTGCAAGTTTCCATGTGAATTCGTCGAGCAGTTTTCCTGTGGGACTCTTGTCATTGAACTTGTAAAGCGTTATTCTACCTACGATCTTAGTAGGCTTCATGACACCGTAGTGGAGCAATCTATCCTTTAGTTTAAACACAGACGTCTTAGACACATCTGCACATTCTGCTAGCTCCGAAAGGTTATACTCGCTGTCAGGGTGTGCAACCAGCGTATCTATGATCCGTATCTCTGGGTGATCCCCAAATATCGCAATCAGTGGTATCTCGTTGGGCACCCCCTTAGGTAGTTCCTCTTGTGATCCCATTTTTATCATCCCTCTGTTTAGTATAGTGCATTCTCAAGTATTATAAATGTTACTGTTAATATGAAAATTACAGTTAATATTACATAATAGTAAACTATATATGTCACCATAGCGTACTATAAGGGGAATGGCGTTGAGTCAGATTGAGAAAAAGGTGTTAAAAAAGCTCATGCGACATACATACGTCGGCAAAAGACATACTGCTAAGGACAATATCCCCAAGGGCTTTCCGAAAGACGAAAGAGGAGATGTCAGGAAGGCGATCAAAAGCCTTGTCAGGAATGGCTATCTGATCGAATATCCGACAAGTTATGGTATCCATGTGAGCATCGATCCTGCTAGAACGGATGAGATCAAGGAGATTCTTGGTATTGGTTAGAAATTGTGATATCAACTCTTAATCACAGTCTTTTACCACTTCTCCTATCAAGTAGGTTACCCGTGCTTCGGTGATTTCCACCACACATCTTTCGCCAAGCGCTAAATCCTCTTGGATGACTATGTTTTTATATGAGGAATCTCGTGCGATCACCGAGTTCTCTCTTCCTTTCTCGGTCACGATCACGTCTGCAAGCGAGCCGATAAACGAGCTGTGAAGTTCAGATGCGATCTCATGATATGCCTTGGTGAGCGCTCTCGACCTCTCCTTCTTGACTCGCTCAATGACATCAGGCATCTTTGCGGCAGGCGTATTTGGTCTAGGAGAGAACCTGGTAATGTTTACCTTTATGGGTTTGGTTTTTTCCAGCAATAACATCGTTCTCTCAAAGTCCTTTTCGCTCTCATCAGGATATCCCACGATGAAATCAGTGGAAAGTGTAAGATCCGGAAAGCGTTCACGAAATGCGTCCGCTATGTGAACATAATCAGAGACGGAGTAGCCCCTGTTCATGCTTTCCAATATACGATCAGAGCCAGATTGAACGGGCAGATGTAAGAACTTGAACACCTTTGGATCATCGAATGAGCCCACAAGGTCATCGAGGATGTCTATCGTAGTAAGAGGATTCATCATTCCCACTCTGATGTAAAAATCGCCATCGATTTCTGTAAGTGCATCCAACAAATCTGGTAAGCGAACGCCGATATCCAGTCCGTACGCAGCGGTATCTTGTGATGTGATCAGTATTTCCTTCGCTCCTGCTTCCACTAATCTTTTTACCGAGTTGACGATTGCCTCTAGGGGATAACTCTCTAGATCGCCCCTTGCTTGTTTCACGATGCAATATGAACATCGCCCAACACAGCCATCTGAGATAGAAACAGCACCGGTCACACCCTCCAGCGCTATGGGGATTTCGTGTTTTGCTGGAGCATGACCACCTAACATCTTCGCCAGGGAGGGCATGGATCGCGGGGTGATCACTTTCCAAGCGAGATCTGCAACGAGAGCGGGTTGAGCTGCTGGCAAACAACCCGCAACGATGACTTTTTTCTTTTTCAGCTCCCTCAGGCGCTTGATCATTCTGCGTTCCGTCCTATCGGTCACAGTACATGTATTTATGATTATGACATCCGAGCTCTCAACGTTTTCAGCTATTTCGTAGTCGTTTTGGAGTAGGATTGCTTTGATACGCTGTGAATCGCTTTGATTTGCTGTACAGCCGTATGTCTCAATATATGCCTTCATTTTCTGATCCGCCATTCCGTTTTCCGCAATATGCCCCTAAGGGTTTGCACCTCTCTTCCTGTTAGCATCGCTCTTCCAAGTATCCTACGCAGCATCAATAGTGTCTTATCCCGCTTATGTTTGGGATAGTTTATTTGCTCAAGGACAGATCGCCAATGCTCATATAACCTTTCTATGTCATCGTGCTTGGCTAATTTGATCTTTCCTCTAGGAGCATCGCTCAATTCGTAAAGGATCACAGCCGCAGCATGGGATAAATTCATCACTGGGTATTCCTCGCTGGTAGGGATGTTCACGATCATATCGCATTTCTTGAGCTCCTCGTTGCTCAATCCGATATCCTCCCTACCAAAAACCAGAGATATCACTCCTCCCCTCTTATTCAACTTCTCTTTTAGTTCGGCTGGAGTATAAAACGGCATCCTAACGTGTTCATCGTTTGTTGTTCCGGCAATTCCAGTCGCCCCTACTATTAGATCTGAAGTGGCGGTGGCTTCCTCCCATGAGCGAGCGATTTTGCAGTTATCCAAGATATCTGTGGCATGTGATGCCATGGCCTTGGAAAGATCGCCCAATTCAGGCGGATTGATTAACACCAGGTCTGTGAAGCCAAAGTTCTTCATCGCTCTCGCGACGGAACCAACGTTGCCCTCATATTTTGGTTCGACGAGCACGACCCTATACTTCATCCTTCACCTTTTTGACCACATGAATGTCCTTAATGGCGGTAAACGGATAATTTCCCGTTTCATCTTTTTCTGCAGACTTGACCATGTCCCAGATCGTGAGCAATGCGACGCTAATACCATGGAGCGCCTCCATTTCAACGCCAGTCTTTCCTACGGATTTCACTCCTACGATGGCTTTGATATATTGATCCTCGATCTCGAAGTCGACGTCTACGCTTGTGATCTGGATGGGGTGGCACATCGGAATGATCTCTGATGTTCGCTTAACCGCCTGTATGGTCGCAATTCTAGCAGTGGCTAGCACGTTTCCTTTCTCCACGGCACCATCCTTTATGGCTTTGATTGTAGAGGGGCGAAGTTTGATCTTACCAGTTGCAATTGCATGTCTAGCAACTGCTTTTTTATCGCTGATATCTACCATCTTTACTTTCTCACCCTTGACATGTGTAAATTTCATGTCAATCCCTCATAGCCTTTGGAATATTGTCTATGACATCCGTCGCCAATAGCCCAAATCCATATCTCTCGAATGCGAGATCGCCTGCCTTGCCGTTTATGAACGCTCCAGCGACAGCCGCCAGAAATGCATTATTTTTAGCATATAGTGCTCCTACGATGCCGGCAAGCACATCACCTGTTCCGCCAACGGTCATACCTGCATTGCCAGTTCTATTCATTTTTATAGAGGCACCATCTGATATTATGTCCGTTTTCCCTTTTAGCAATACCACGACGTTGTTCTCCTTGGCAAATTTTTTCACCACAGCAGCTCTCTTCTTCCGATCCTTTGGAACCTCTGCTCCACACAATAATTTGAGCTCTCCAGCATGTGGAGTTATGATGCCTCCATCCAAGGGAAACTCCAGCGCACCCAATGCATCTGCATCGATCACGATCCTTTTGCACAATGGAATGATCGCCCTGATCGCCCTATTTGTCAACTCGCTCTTGCCCAAACCCATTCCAATCACCACGACATCATGCTTTAGTATCAGTTCTGTTATGATCGGCACATCATCAGGGACGAGGACATCAGATGTCAGAGGTGAGATGATCAGGTTTGGCGAGAACGATGCGATTATATCTGCGACACTAAGAGGTGTGGCAACGGTCACAATATCCGCACCTGTTCGAAGTGCCGCCAGTGCTGCTAATGCAGGAGCACCACTATATGCACCACCCCCGATGACTAATATGCATCCATTGTCACCTTTATGACTTTTTGCATCTCTTGGCGCAAGCAGCTGGAGATCTCCAGGTCCTGCAAACAATTCCGCATCCTTTGGAACGCCGATATCTGCAACCTTTACATTTGGAACGTTCACTAGCCCTTTCTTCATCTTATGAAAGGTAATGGTTATGTCTGGATTAACCATTTTCTCACCTTTGCCAGTATCTGGGTCCATCCCGCTTGGCACATCCACCGAAACCACAAATCCTCTAGATACGTTGATCAAATCTATCGCACTCGCCTCCAGCTCTCTAATTTTTCCATGAATACCTGTCCCAAATATCGCATCGATGATCACATCCGAGCTTGCGATACGCGCAGGATCAAGATCTTCTGGGCTGTGCGCCTCCCTTAGAATCACTCCGGTGTTTTTTAGCTTGTCCCGATTGGTTTTTGCCTCCTTTGTCCTTATCTCTCTGGCATGACCAAGCAAGATCACATGGATGTTAAATCCTTCCAGATATCGGGCAGCGACAAATGCGTCTCCGCCATTGTTGCCCCTTCCAGCAAGGATTGTGATCTTGCCCTTGGTAAACCGCTCTCTCACCGTAGATGCGATTGCTCTACCGGCATTCTCCATCAGTTCCAGACGTGAGACGCCAAGATATGCCGCATTGGTATCTATCGCTCTCATTTGCTTTGACGTGATTATGCTCATAGACATTACAATCTCCCATCTGGAAACCCTATAAGGTTTATGTTTGCACACCCATATATAGAAAAGGTGATATCATGTTTCCGGGAATGAGGGGGATAAGCCCGAAAAAAATGAAACAAATGATGAAACAGATGGGGATCGATATTAAGGAAATTGAGGGTGTGGAGGAGGTCATCATTCGAACGGCAGACCGTGAAATTGTTTTCCATGATGCAGAAGTCACGATCATGGATGCTAGGGGCGTAAAAACGTATCAAATCACTGGGATGCCAGAAGAACGCCCTGGGGAGGAAATACCAGAGGCAGATGTTCAGCTTGTGATCGAACAGACTGGCGTTACTGAGGGTGAAGCCCGAGCGGCGTTGAAAGAAGTCAAGGGGGATCTGGCGGAAGCGATAATGAAGTTGAAAAGTGATGGCTGTGTTAACGGACGGAAGCATGGTCTTACTCAAAGGTAAAAAGCGGGAGTTTTTCGTGAAAGTTTCAGAGGATGAACTACATACCGACCTGGGCATCCTTCAGCTAAAAGAGTTACGTGAAAAGAGATTTGGGGACATCATCACCACGCATCTAGGTCATGATTTCGTGATCCAAAAGCCTAAGACACCAGATTTTTTCCGTCATTGCAAGCGCGTAGGGGCTCCAATGGTGCCAAAAGACATTGGAATCATCATCGCGTACACGGGTATTAGCAAAGAGGATGAGGTGCTCGATGCAGGAACTGGCTCAGGAATTCTTGCAATCTATCTTGGCAGCATCGCAAGCAAAGTGATTACATATGAGAAGAACGCTGAGTTTGTCAAGATCGCTAGGAAAAACATCGAGGCTGCTGGGTTGCGAAACGTCGAAGTGAGGCATGGAGATATCATATCTGAGATCGTCCGCTTAGATGAAAAGTTTGATATCGTTACATTGGACATGATGGACGCCGCTCAAGTCATCCCGTATGTAAAAAACGTGCTAAAACCAGGCGGCTTCTTGGTGACATACTCTCCTTTCTTTGAGCAAACCAAGGACATAAGGGCGGCGATGGGAAAAGAATTCTCGGAGGTGCGAACCCTTGAGTGCATGGAGAGGGAGATCAAGTTCGTTCGAGGGAGAACGCGTCCGAGCACACGCGTAGTCCATACAGGGTTTATCACGATAGCAAGGCTATAATGTCATTTTTCTTTCTTTGAATATCCAAGCGCCTTCAAGAGCTCCATCGGCAATGGAATCACAACTGTGGTCGCCTTTTCTGCTGTAGCATCTGATATCGTTTGCAAAGTGCGTATGAACATGCCCCCTTCTTGTTCACTCAGTATTTTAGCTGCCTCTGCTATTTTTTGAGCAGCCTGCATCTCTCCCTCCGCATGGGTGATCCTTGCCCTCCTGTTTCTTTCCGCTTCTGCCTGAGATGCCATCGCTCTCTGCATCTCTTTTGGCAACTCGACATCTTTTATCTCAACCGCAGTGACTTTGATTCCCCATGGATCCGTCGCCTCGTCGACGATCTCCTGTAATCGCTTGTTCAGCTTCTCCCTCTCTGATAGCAGCTCATCCAGCTCAGCTTGTCCTATCACGCCTCTCAACGTTGTCAGCGCCATCTGAGAGGTCGCATAATGGTAGCTCTCCACTTGCGTAACGGCCTTCTCTGGATCCATTATTCTGTAATATACGACCGCATTTACCCTTGTGGTGACATTGTCCCTTGTAATCACCTCTTGCGGCGGAACGTCAAACGTTACCGTTCGTAGATCCGTCCTAACCATCGTCTCAAATATGGGTATGATGAAAAACAGTCCAGGTCCTCTTGCACCCATGAGTCTACCCAACCTGAATATCACGCCCCTCTCGTATTCTTTCACGATCTTGATCGCAGATGATAAGAATAACAGCACTAAAAGTACGATGCCGTACAGTATCATTTCAAACATATCTCATCACCTCTTCTTGACTTTTCTCACTATTAAAGTTAATCCCCTTCTATCAACGATCTCCACGATATCACCTTCCTTGATCCCATCCGTCGATTCTGCGCTCCATATCTCCCCTCTTATCCTCACGATGCCCGTTGGATCTATATCCGAATATGCTTTGCATGTTTCCCCGATCAGTCCTTCTGCACCAGTTGTCGGTTTCATCCTCCTCGTTTTTATCACCGCACTAACTCCAAATATGAAAAATGCTGCAGAGGCGCCAGCCATACCAAGCACGATCAATCGGAACGTTCTGAACCATCCCTCTGGAAGTAAAGGCTCTTGTGGCAACATGAGCGCCCCTAGTATGAGGCAAATGACGCCTCCCAACGTTAAAATCCCATAGGTAGGCGTGAGCGCTTCTGCGATGAACAATATCACTGCGGCAATTATCAGGGTCATACCAAACACACCAACGTCAAACGTTCCAAGACCGTACAATGCTAAGATGAGGCAAATCGCGCCTATCGTCTCTGGCACATATGTTCCAGGTGAGCTGAACCCAAATATGATTCCATACATTCCCACTAGGAGTAATATGAACGCTATTTGTGGGTTACTGAGCAGATCGATGACATCATCACGTAGCGTTCTCTCTCGCGTGTATATTTCAGCATCCGCCATGTCCATTTTACCAAGTAGGTCTGGAACATCCTCTGCAATTATATCGATAATGCCTTTTTCCAGCGCCTCACTGGAAGTGAGCGCCAAATTCTCGGTGACAAATCTCTCTGCGATGTCAACTGGTCTCCCCCCTTCCTCAGCGATGCTTCTGATATACGCCATCAGAAACTTTATCGTTTTCTCGTCGGCGGGCTTTGGTTCTCCCATTGGGTCGGACGTCACAGGCATGCAAGCACCACATGTAGTTCCAGGCGACATAGCTGCCACATCTCCTGCAAGTAGAATGTACGTTCCTGCTGATGCAGCGATGGCACCCCTGGGTGAGACATACGTTATCACTTGGATGGGGGAATTGTCGATGGATCTCACTATGTCCAGCGTTGCGCTCACAAGCCCTCCAGGTGTATCAAGCTTGATCAACGCCGCAGATGCACCCATGCGTGCTGCATCTTCTATCCCATTCTCCACATGAAGTGCGGTGCCAGCGGTTACCATCCCCTCGATCTCAATGACATACACCTTCTCAGTTGATGCACCAGCAATGCATGATGTCAGAAGCAGCGCCAGAATGACTAACAATGCGCACTTTTTCATGGTGACAGCTCACCCTCAAAGCATATGGTTATCGAGGAGGTTAAGGTTTCCTATTGTTTGTATCAGAAGCCCAGAACAAATAATTTTAACTGATCTCAGATGAAGTCACTCAAACGATCGGGACCACAGGTGCTCACACATCGTCTTGCAGAAACCTGCGCTTGCGTCTCCAAACTCTTCGGTGTATTTCATACCGCACCAGATGCACCGCATTCCCATCCCCCAACTCAGTTGTACCCTATCTCATACATAACCTTTGGGGGTTTAGTAACTATAGCTTTCCAACCACCAAGACAAGTCCATATTTGATGCAGCGCGAACGCGCAAATAACAAATAATTTTAAGTTACATCCAGGCGTAATCGATTCGATGTTCACCAAAAGGCACATCATTTCGATGAGGGATTTCTCCCGAGCGGAAATCGATCATATTCTCCAAAGGGCTGAAGCACTCGAGCCGTTCGCGTCCAAAAAGAAATCCGATCTATTAGCTGGTAAGATTTTGGCGATGTTGTTCTATGAGCCTTCCACTCGGACTAGGCTCTCTTTTGAGACTGCTATGAGGCGATTGGGCGGAGAGGCCATCAGCATGGTCTCTACCGAAGCAAGCTCAGCAGCAAAAGGTGAGATGCTGGCGGATACAATCCGAGTGGTCGGGGAATATGCAGATGTCATAGTGCTACGCCATCCGAAAGAGGGTTCGGCAAGGATGGCTGCAGAGATATCGAAAGTTCCCATCATAAATGCTGGCGATGGTGCAGGGCACCATCCAACCCAGACGTTGCTCGACCTGTACACGATCAAGCGAGAAAGTCATCTTCGCAATCTAAACATCGTGTTAATTGGCGATCTTAAATACGGTAGGACCATTCATTCGCTTGCTTATGCTCTATCACTATATGATGCCAAGATCTCCTTGGTCTCACCAGAGCAGTTGCAGATGCCAAGTGAGATCAAAGACGATCTGAAAAAACGCGGAATCGATGTCTACGAGACCACCAAATTGGAAGATGTCGTAGCGGATGCAGATGTGCTTTATGTCACGCGTATACAAAAGGAAAGGTTCCCAGACCCAAGTGAATACCAAAAGGTGGCTGGGAGCTATCGAATTTCAACAGAATCGCTGAAAAACTGCAAAGATGACATGATCATCATGCATCCTCTCCCACGAGTGGATGAGATCGATGTAGATGTAGATTCTACGAAACATGCTAAATACTTCAAGCAAGCTTTTTATGGCATCCCGGTCAGGATGGCAGTTCTGTCCCTAGTGCTGGGGTGTGACGTATGAAAAAAGAGCTACGTGTGCGTCCGATCCGAAATGGGACTGTGATAGATCACATCGCACCTGGACAGGCATTAAACGTGCTCAAGATCCTTGGCATTGCCGGGAAGACGGATGCGGTAGTCAGCGCAGTCATGAATGTGCAGTCCAAGAAGATGGGTACAAAAGACATCGTAAAAGTTGAGGATCGAGAGTTGGAGCCACATGAGGTGGACAAGATCGCACTCATAGCACCATTAGCCACGATCAACATCATCCGCAACTATAAGGTGATCAAAAAAGACAATGTAGTTCTGCCGGATGCCATCGAGGGTGTTGTGAGATGCGCCAACCCAAATTGTATCTCGAACACGCATGAGCCGGTAGTATCCAAGTTCACCATCGACAAGTCCCAGAGGGCAATACGATTACGATGCATCTATTGTGAGCACATCATCTCTGAGGACATCGCGGACCATCTTTTGTAGATTTTAGTAAATATGTCGATCGGTAGGAAACGTCCCCTCCTCGACCTCTTTTTTATATTCCTTAGATGCCTCCAGGATGACTTTTCTCAAGTTCGCGTACCTCTTCACGAATCTTGGAGCGAAATCATAGAATCCCAGGAGATCGTGGGTTACCAAGACCTGGCCATCGCAATGAGCTCCTGCACCGATGCCAATGGTTGGAATCTTAAGTTCCTCAGTGATCTTTTTTGCCAGGTTGGAGGGCATTCCTTCCAATACGATTGAGAAGGCTCCTACTCTTTCAACAGCCTTTGCATCGTTCAGTATCTTTTTTGCAGCTTCAGGAGTCCTGCCCTGAACTTTATAGCCCCCCATCTGGTGTATGGATTGTGGCATCAAGCCAACGTGCCCCATGACGGGGATGCCAACTTCTGTCAGCGCTCTGATTTTATCCTCAAATGCCAAACCGCCCTCTAGTTTGACTGCTTCCGCTCCCGCTTGTATCAATCTGCCAGCATTTCTCAGAGCCTCCTCCCTACTAAAGCATGACATGAAAGGCATATCGCTAACCACCAAAGCGTTCTTTACGCCCCTAGAAACTGCCTTTGTGTGATGGATGATGTCTTCCATCGTCACGGGAATGGTATTCTCATAGCCCAAGATCACGTTCCCCAAGGAGTCTCCCACCAACAAGATATCGATTCCCGCTTCATCCAATATCTCTGCTAGGGGATAATCATAGGCAGTGAGCATGGTGATCTTCTTTCCGGATCTCTTCATTTCCATCAATCTTGGCACGGTGATCTTATCTCTTCTCATTTTTCCTCCTCTTCTAGGAGCTCTTTAGCTCTGTCCAATCGTATTCTTCCCTCTCTGACCAGAGCGCTTGCAATCTTATCCACCATGTCGCCAGTTGCGCCTGCCATGACTGCTATGTTTTTTGCATGCAAAGACATGTGCCCCCTCTGTATTCCTTCCGTTGCCAAAGCGCGAAGTGCAGCAAGGTTTTGTGCCAAGCCAACCGATGCCATGACCTCTGCTAGCTCCGAGGCGGTTTTCACCCCAAGGATCTTCAAGTTCGCGATGGCTACTGGGTGCACCTTGGTCGCACCGCCAACCAGACCAGCTGCAATGGGCAATTCTATCGTTCCGACCAGATCTCCGTCTTCATTCTTCTCGTATGTTGTCAGGGGCTTATATCTGCCGGAGAAAGATGCATATGAGTGCGCACCCGCCTCTATGGCTCTGGTGTCATTGCCAGTCGCTAATGCCACTGCAGTAATGCCATTCATTATGCCCTTATTATGGGTCGCGCATCGGTATGGGTCTGCTGCCGCAAAAGAATATGCTTGGATGATGGCATCAACGGCATCTTCCCCTCCCAACGCCTCCTTGGAAAAAACCGCTTTGGCTCTAGCCAATCGCTTGACAGCTAGGTTGGAGACTATTCTGAGATATACTCTGCCAGAGGTTAGTTGCTCGATTAATGGAGACACTCTCTCGCACATCGTATTGACCGTATTAGCGCCCATCGCATCTCTGCAATCCACAAGCAAATGCACGATTACCATTTTGCCAGAGGGTGTTTCAATGATCCTCACCTCTAAATCTCTTGCTCCGCCACCAAGTTTTACTAGTGTGGGGTTTTGTTCGTTCGCTAGCTCTAAAATTTTTTTCCTCGCTCCCAGGATGGAAGTTCTTGCCCCATGTGGATCATCGCAAATCAGTTGAATTTGCCCGATCATTATTGGTTTTGTAGCACTAGCAGAAAAGCCTCCTTTGTCCCTCGCCATTTTGGCAGCATTGCTAGCAGCCGCAATGACAGAAGGCTCTTCTATCGCCATTGGTATGAGGTAGTCCTTTCCATTGATGGTGAAGTTTGTAGCAATCCCCAGAGGGGTCTCCATGACTCCAATCACATTCTCGATCATCTTATCCGCCTGATCTACGCTCAGTGCACCGCTCTTCCTGATATTTTCGGCCGATTCCTCATCCAGGTTTGCGAACTCCCTCACCTTTTCTAGCCTCTCTAGGGGACTAAGTTTATAGAAACCCGAAATCCTTGACGTTTTATTCGTTCAAATCACCTCTAGGCATGAACTTCGTGCCATAGCAAATAACGCCCTCGGGGCTCTCCTCAGTTATTTTTCTAAAGACAGAGCACACCTTCATGCCGATCTCGATCTCGTCTGGGTCACAGACTATCTGAGTTGTCAGGCGCGGCCCCTCTTCCAACCTGACTATTGCGAGCACATAAGGAGTCTGCCTCTCAAAAGCGTCTGAAGCAGAGCGAATGACGGTATAGGTGACGACTTCTCCGATGCCTTTGAACTTGCACTCCTCTATCGTGCCTGCCCTTCTACAAGCTGGGCACGTGGTACGCGGCGGAAAGTAGTATTCCCCACATGTCAAACACTTGGTTCCGATCAAGTTGTACCTTGCGGGGATATGTCTCCAAAATCTTGGGGCTGCCATGTGATCACCTGTTTATGCTTAAGATATGAACTACTGCAGTTCCACCGGTTCCCCCAACGTTATGCGTTAGACCGACCTCTGCACCACCAACTTGCCGCTTTCCTGCCTCCCCCCTTAGCTGAAGGACAATCTCAACTGCTTGTTTTATACCAGTCGCGCCAACTGGATGTCCACATGCCTTCAAGCCGCCAGAGGGGTTCACTGGAATTTTTCCATCCAACGCAGTCATGCCCTCCTCTGTAGCAGGACCACCTTTGCCTTTGGGAACGAAGCCAAGATCCTCTATGGCACAGATCTCTGCAATAGTGAAACAATCATGCACCTCAGCCAAGTCGACATCCTTCGGCTCGATAGATGCCATCTCGTATGCTTTTTTTGCGGCATGTACGGTGGCATCCAAAGTGGTAATGTCTCGTCGATCATGGAGTGATATGGTATCGGTTGCATGTGCTGATGCCTTTACGTACACCGGTGCATCTGTGTGTTTCCTTGCGATCTCAGCTGGTGCAAGTACCACAGCTGCTGCACCATCTGTTATGGGAGAGCAATCGAAAAGGCGGAGAGGGTCAGCGATCAATGTGGAATTCATGACCTCACCAAGCGAGATTTCTTTACGGTACTGCGCCTTGGGGTTCATCGTCGCATTAAGATGGTTTTTCACCGCAACCATGGCAAGTTGCTCTCTTGTGGTCCCGTATTTGTGCATGTGCAACCTCGCTATCATCGCATACAATCCGGGAAACGTCGCGCCCATAAGCACTTCCCATTCTCTGTCAGCGGCGGAAGCGAGCGCATCTATTGCCACCCCCGTTCCTACATCGGTCATCTTCTCCACGCCCGCTGCGACTACGATGTCATGATATCCAGAAGCGACCGCAAGCACTCCTTGTGATAATGCAAGTCCACCTGAGGCGCATGCTGCCTCTACGCGAACGGAAGGCACATGTAGTGATGCCAACCCAGCATAGTCTGCTATTAAGGAGCCTATGTGCTCCTGGTCGATGAATTTGCCTGCGCTCATGTTTCCCACATAAAGGGCATCGATCTCCTCTCCATGGATGGATGCATCCTCCAGAGCGCTTAAGCCTGCTTCGACGAAGATATCCCTGAACGAACGGTCCCACATCTCACCGAAATTTGTGCATCCCACTCCGATGATCACAACCTCTCTCATTTACACCATTCCCTTGTGCTTTGCATATAGCGCATAGTCCAAGTATTTTGTACCCTTCAATAATTCCTGGACGGTCGGCGCTTTGTCCCTCATTTCATCGATCTTCTCCTTAACAACGATACTAAACGAATCGCTACCAGCCCCAGAGCCAAATGATGTCATGAGTACTCTGGAGCCTGGCTCAGCCCCATCGAAAACGGCTGCAAGACCGATCAAGGATGAAGCAGAGTATGTGTTGCCCAACATGGGCACTACCAAACCCGGTCGAATTTGCTCTTTGGTGAATCCAAGCGTTTTTGCTACGCGCAGAGGAAACTTGCCGTTCGGTTGGTGAAATACCACAAAGTCATAGTCGCTTGGCTTTGCACCAACCTTTATCATCAGACCCTTTGTCGCGGAAACGATGTGCTTAAAATATGCCGGCTCACCAGTAAATCTGCCACCATGTAGGGGATAACTCATCCCCTCACGACGCCAGAAGTCTGGCGTATCAGTCGTAAAAGAACATGTGTCCTCTATTTCCGCTATGAGATCCTTTTTCCCGATGACGTATGCAGCGCCCCCTCCTGCTGTTGTATATTCGAGCGCGTCTCCAGGTGCAGCCTGTGAGACATCAGATCCAATTGCTATGCCATATTTGATCAATCCAGCAGCTACTTCGCCCATACAGGCTTGGATTGCAGCGGTGCCAGCTTTGCAAGCGAACTCGAAATCCGCGCTTGTGAGAAATGGTGTCGCACCTATAGCTTCTGCGACCATCGTCGCGGTTGGCTTAACAGCGTAGGGGTGACTCTCTGATCCGACGTAGATCGCTCCAATTTCTTTGGGATCGACGTTGCTGCGACGAACGGCATTTCTCGCCGCCTCTACTGCAATGGTCGCAGTGTCCTCATCGATATCTGGCACTGACTTTTCATATACCATCAGCCCGCTTTTGATGTTTTCAGGATCGTCCCCCCACACTCTCGCAATTTCCTCTACCTTGATCTTATAGCGAGGGATGTATACACCATAACTTGTGATTCCAATGCTCATTTTCCCCTCCTCAAAACTTCGATCATCTTGTTTATGGAAAAAGTGGTCGTCATCAATGGGATTTGTTCTATTTCCGCGATCTTCCGCGCCGTCGGGTCTATTTCCGGTTCATTCAGTCCATGGAGCACTACAGCACCTGGTTTTAGGTTGGTGACCCTGATCGCCACCATCGGCGATTTGCCAGTCGACACCTTGGTAAAGATCAATGCTCTCTCAGTGGACCATCCGTACAATCTATAGAATTCATTTGAGGATAACTCCAGAATCGCTTTTATGCTGTCTATGATGGTGTAACCGTTGATCGCCTTGTTGAAGTCTCCAACGATCTTCTCGGCGCGAATTAGCTCGGCGAAATTTTCAAGCGGAAGTGGCGTCGAATATTCGTACATGTCATAAATTACGTTAGCAAGCCCACTGCGCAAGATGCTTTCATAAGAGTGAAGTTTTTTACCCCCCTTCTGCATGTCCAATTCTAGTAATGCACCTACGATCCTACCAACGATCAAGGTGCCAGGAGACTTCCTTCTCCCAGACTCATAGTCGCTGATAACGGAGGGTGATGTACCTAAGAATTTTGAGAGTTCTGCCTGCGAGATCTCAAAGTTTTTTCGCCACTTCTTAAGCGTTTCACCTGGATCATCTGATAATGTAACCTCCCCAGCCATTTTCTCTGCTAATCTCTTACGAATGTCGTTAGCATCCATATGATAGGGGAAGACGTAACAGGTTATAAATTTAACGAATGTAGCATCGACATTAGACGTATTTTATGGGGCTGCGGAGATTTGAACTCCGGTCACAAGACCCCCAGTCTCATAGGATAACCAGGCTACCCTACAGCCCCTTGGCGAGTCACAAACTCCTAATTCGATTCTCCACCTCGACCCCAACACCGGTCAGAGCGTATGATTTGCCATCTACCTTGACCAGTCCTTTTTCTTCTAACCCTTCTAGGACCTTCACAGCCAATCTCTCTGGTATATGCGTCATCTTGGCAACTTTGCCAACTTCAAGTTCACCTTTTCCCAATACTTGTATGATTTGCATTCTCTTCATGTTTCCAGTCACATATCCAACCAATTCTTCCATCATGCTCATTCTTATTCGCATACGGTGCGATAAGTTTATTGCTCCCAAGGAGAAACGCAGTTTCTCCTTTGAACCTCTTCCTCTGGGTTTCGAAAGGGCGAAGCCCTTCGTGCGATAAGTTTATTGCTCCCAAGGAGAAACGCAGTTTCTCCTTTGAACCTCTTCTCTGTGGG
>JASEEV010000004.1:55984-59182 GCA_030019435.1 Methanocellales archaeon
TTCCTCTGGGTTTCGAAAGGGCGAAGCCCTTCGTGCGATAAGTTTATTGCTCTCCAACTTTTTGAGGAAAAAAAGTTGACAAAAAGCAAAGCTTTGCCTTGACCCTTTTGAAAACCCTAGGGGTCGAGGGGACGAAGTCCCTCGAAGGTTATAATATGTAATACTGCCTTTTCTGCTCGATGATCAAAAAGCCCCTCAAAAACTCGGGCTTCACATTCTTGCTTGCTGCCGCACTCGCATTTGTCTATCCCAATTTGGCTGTGCATCTGAAGCAATACATCGTTCCAGCCCTCATCCTTCTCATGACGTTCTCTCTGACAGATGTCAAGCTGAGGGGACTGGACATAAGAGCAGACCTGAGTTCCATCGCTGTGGCACTTATGCTGAACTACGTCTTTCTGTCCGGCATCATTCTGGTGCTGACGATCTTACTGATCAGAGACGTATCTCTTTTCAGAGGATTCGTCGTGATGGCTGCCATACCTCCTGCGATTGCGACCGTACCGTTGAGCACGCTTTTGAAGGGGGATACACGTCTGGCGTTGATAGCAAATGCGTCGATCTACATGTTGTCCATCCTTTTGGTGCCAGCCATCCTCCTCCTTTCGCTAGGGACGAGCGCCGTCGCCCCCCTCCAGATACTGGTGGTCTTACTAGAACTCATCATACTCCCGTTGTTCATCTCAAGGGCCATCATCAGAGTTCCTTACTACGAACAACTGAAGGAGGACCGAAATATCCTGATCAACCTGGGATTTTTCATAGTGATATACGTGGTCATTGGTCTTAACCGTGACATACTGTTGCACGAATCGAGCACGCTGCTACTTGTATCGATCATAGCATTCATGAGGACCTTTTTCTCTGGCACGCTCGTGCATAAAATCGGCAGAATGCTTGGCGTACCATTTGAGAGAAACGTCACCTACACATTATTCGGCTCCTACAAGAATCTGGGTCTTGCTGCAACGATCGCTCTACTCTTATTTGGTGTCAGGGCAACCATCCCATCAGCGGTTTGCATCATATTCGAGGTGTTGATGTTCACGTATTTCTCAGCTCTCTTTCATAGATCGCTCGTCCTTCATACGTGATTCGGAAGATCCTGTGATACGGTATCATAACCGAGGAGAAACTACGTTTCTCCTTCGAACCTCTTCCTCCAAGGGACTTCGTCCCCTTGACCCCTCGGGGTTTCAAAAGGGGCATGGCCCCTTTGAGGGTGAAGAAGGAGTGCCCTATTTCCTCTATCTCATTTCCACGAACGATCTTCGTGTCATTGGGCGCGCCCCTGTGAACATAGTAAATCTCGCATCTTGAGAGATCTAGACCACGCCATTTTATCTCGTTCAAGAGCTCCCTCGGACGTTTTGATCTGAACATCTTTTTATGATATGCGCCCCACATCTAAATACATGAGTGCCAAAGTGGCGCTGGTAAAAGGAGATGACAGGGCGCAGAACATAATTGATGCTCTGGAGTTGATCGAGGGTCAGCTTTCTGTTGAGAATAAGAAAAACATCCTGATCAAGCCCAATTTGACCGCACTGGACAACGTCTATGCCAACACTGATGTTGTTGTCACTCAGGCACTCATCGAGTTCTTGAACGAGCGATTTGGTGAGAAACGGATCACCATCGGTGAGGGAAGCGGGAGCGCTTTTTCTGCCGGCAAGTCCACACGAGAAGTCTTTCGCACCTTTGGATATGTAGAGTTGGCGAAAAGATACGATAACGTCATTCTACGAGATTTCAACGAGGCGAACGATTTCTTTACCATTCCCGTAAGCACCGTGCATGGAGAAGACGAAATTCGAGTCACAGAGGAATACCGTGATTATGATTACGTCATATCCTTAGCCATACCAAAAACACATGACTATGCGATAGCAACCCTCAGCATGAAGAACATGATGGGACTGATCGAGCCATCCGATAGAATAAAGATACATGGACTTCGATCTGTTTCAGATGCAGGATGTAGCACGCTCATCGACCTAGTGCCCGCTTCGATAAAACATTTCTGCGCTCGGCACGTCCCCAGGCGAATTTTAGCGTTGTTCAGGGATAAGAGCACATACAAGCAAAACGTGAAACTGATTCACAAGAACCTCCTCGCGTTCTTCAAGGAGGTGAAACCCGATCTGGCAATAGTGGACGGATTCTATGGGATGGAAGGAGATGGGCCAGTAGCAGGGGAGGGCATCAAGCTAGGAATGGCAATCGCCTCTACAGATCCAGTAAAAGCCGATGCTCTGAGCGCAAAAATCATGGGTTTTGAGCCAGAGGAAATCGGCTACTTGTATTACTGTCACCAAGGTGGAGTGGGTACGATAACGCTGGACGATGTCGTTGGCGCAGATGTAAACGAAGTGCGCAAATCATTTAGACCGCACAGAGATTATGGACTTCAAAGGGGGTGGCAGTATGAACACTGACATCGCAAGTTTTTTTAAATCCCTACCTAAGCTAACATAGAGGCGATCGATATGGCTGTAAAAGTGTACTCTACTCCGACATGTCCGTTTTGCGACATGGTAAAGAGATATCTGAGGGAAAACGACATAGAGTTTGAGGATGTAAACGTGGCAGAAGACGCAGAAGCGGCAAAAGAGATGATAGAAAAGAGCGGGCGCATGATCGTCCCCCTAATGGACATAGACGGAGAAATAATCGTTGGGTTCGACAGAGAGAAACTTGACAAAGCGTTGGGGTTGTAATGCGTGTATGATGTGATCGTCATTGGCGCCGGTCCTGCAGGCTTGACTGCTGGAATCGATGCAGCCAGAAGCGGGCTGAGAACATCGATCATCGAAGGCGAAATGCCGGGTGGTAGGGCTGTGAAAGCCCCTGTAATAGAGAACTTCCCGGGATTTCCAGAAGGCATAACGGGAGCGGATTTGGTAAGCAGGATGGCTGAGCAGACCAAGAAATTCGGAGTAGAGATGCGATTCCCTGAAAAGGTCATCGCTCTGGACTTAAGCGGTAAAACAAAAATCGTCAGTACAAAAAAGGCAAATATCAAGCTCGTGCACTCATCATCTCCGTGGGTATGCATGGTAAGAAGCTTTTGGTTCCTGGGGAAACCGAATTTTTAGGCAAAGGCGTCTCGTATTGTGCAACTTGTGATGGTGCCTTCTTTAAACGTCTGAGCAAGAAATCTCCGACCTTCAGGTCGGCAGATGAATTGCTCGCACC
>JASEEV010000050.1 GCA_030019435.1 Methanocellales archaeon
CGTGGGTGAAATCTGCAGGAAGGTCAAGGAGTGCTTCTCGAGGAGTTCATCAGATGGATCATACGTGGATTCCAAGAATTGGGGGGCGTGGATAAGGTGATCCAATTGGCGTTAAGATGAAAAGTGCAAAAGTTTTATTAGTACATTAAGATAGGATACGAAAAATGGTGTGTCATAGCATGAAAGATGATGACATAAAACTAATGTATGAAAAAGAATTTTATGCAAAAGAAAGAAACTTCGCTTGCAAGACTGGGTTGGAATTCGATCTTTTTATTGAACATTTAGATCGCATACTCGCAGGTAAACCTAAAAATATTAAGATATTAGATATAGGAACTGGATCTGGTGATATTTTACGCATCTTGAAAAATAAAGGATACAATAATTTGTATGGGATTGAGATAATCCCAGAGTTTATAAAAAAAGCAGAGAAATTTGGCAAAATAATAGAACATGATATTGAAACTGATTTACCATTTGAAGATGATGAGTTCGGCGTGATTATAACAAAAGATCTATTAGAACACGTGTATAATGTTGATAACTTGATCTGTGAAATTTCTAGAGTTCTACAAAAAGATGGCATATATATTCAATTTACTTTGAACATGATGTATTTCATGAGACGATTTAACTTTTTATTTGGTAAAATAGATGAGAATTTCCCATCGCACCACAAAGGTCATGTTCGATGGGTTAGCCACAAAATCCTTGAAAAATATTTATCGAAATATTTTACCATTGAAAAAATCACTCTTGGTAGGATTGCTCGGTTACCAATATTTTCCGCATACCCAAACATTTTTGATAGATTTTGTTTTTTTATTTGTAAACTAAGGACGGAGAACTGAGATCAATCTAGTAAAGACTAACATCCGCTGTGGAGCAAAACAAACTTAATTAAGATTTTCAAGGAGAATTTATACTCGGTTTTCTACAATAGCAAGCATAACCTAGCGTCCAACGCTTTTCTTTATCGTACTTATCGAGATAAAAACATAAGTAGGGTTCACTAAGGAAAACAGGACGTAGAGTAACTTCTTTATAACAATGTTTTTTGGAAATAAGCAGATCTCTCTTAATCTAGATCCTATGTACCAGAAATATCCACCTCTAGGTTTTATGAACTCTATGTTGAAACCAACAGAATTGAAGATGTATTCGAGTCCGTAGGAGGTAAATCTAAAGTAGTCATATGGCTCTTGGTGTATCCCCCAACCTTGGGGTGCTGTTAAAAATAAAGACCCGTTTGGTTTGAGAATTCGATAAAATTCTGATACCACAGATTTAGGCTCTTTTACGTGCTCTAATACTTGCGTACATAAAACCGCATCGATCGATTCATCCTTGAAAGGTATCGACGTTAAGTCGCCGATTATACCGATCGGCGAAGTACCAAAAGCGGAGCCAAAATCCAAAGAGATGTAATTTGCATGCTGAAAATAACCCTTGTACGGACACCACCCGGCGCCTGCATCTAAAATGATTGAATTAGGTGAAACTTCTTTGGAGACGAACCTTACAAACTCACTTATCCCATAGTTTTCAGCATCACTTCTTTCTTTCATCGTTTTAAGTTTCTTTTTTATTAACTCAAACATGTGCCTCACCCCCCTTTTCCATGTTTTTAGATGCACATCCCTTATGCACTGAAAGCCTACTATTGATATGATTTTATTATATTACTTATAGCACTCTTTAACAATTCTATGTCTTTCTCTTTCAATTCTCTAAGCAGATAAAGAATTAAAGTGTATAGCGCGCCCCCAACAAAAAAGTTGAGAAACATTCTATACATATATGGGAATAAGAAGCTAGTCATTTGTAGTGGAATCAATGCCAGCATTCCTGCAAATAAACATTTTGTAAGCGTCTCCCAGGGAAACTTATACTTTAAATACCTGAAAGTGATGATGGCATAAACTACCGTTGATGCTATCAGCCCGAATGAGAAAGAGATTGCCGCACCGAGAGCACCATATCCTGGAACTAAGAGAGAACCACCTCCTACGATTATAGCTGTGCTAATTATGGTTATTTTCACCCTTAGATCAGGTCTCCCTGCACTGGTGGTCGCTGGTGTGAGCCCGAGGAATACCATGTTAAACAAAATGCCATATGCTAGTATTTCGAATATTATGGCAGCTCCTATATACTTTCCAGAGTAAAACGTAACGGTGATTATTTCTGCTGTGTAATGTATAAAAAACATCA
>JASEEV010000051.1 GCA_030019435.1 Methanocellales archaeon
GGATAATCATCAAGAAGGCGAGGAACATAAAGAAGAAGTTCGAGAGGGTAGCAGCACAGGGAAAGAGCATCTCAAAAATCGATCTTGATAGAGAGTATGAAGAGCAGATAGAAGAGCGGTTTGTCGAAGAGTTTTGCTCAGCAGTTAAAAAGAAGTTGAAAAAGAAGATAGACACAGAGGAACTATATCAGGCTCAGGTCGAAGAGAGAGTTTTATGAAATATGTTGATGCGAATGTGTTCATCTACCCGACTATATATGATGACGAAGATAGTCAAAGAACGTCTTCTTATGAAAATGTCGCAGTTCTCCGAACTGCGAGAGTTATAATCTCGAAGGGATTCAACACACCCCATATGAGTGTTTTCGAGAAGTGTAAAATGGTGCTGGCACCATGAGAAGATTGTTGCTTTTTTTACTACTAATTCTCATCTCTCTTTCCGTAGTGCAAGTGGCGTCTGCCCTAGATACTCCATCCATAGAAGTTTATCTGGCATATGTTGCCAAGGATGGGGTGCCAACGATGATAAAAGTTAGATATTAGGTTGAGGATACTACATGAATAACATGAAATGGAAACCTAGAGTGGTTTTGATTTTAGTGCTGATAGTAGCATTTTCGGGGTGCGTTGAGACAGAGCCGACAGCAACATCCAGTCCAACTCCTACCTCAATCCCAACTCCAACACCAACACCAGTACCACAAGTACCGACGCCCACACCAACTGCAACGCCCACCTCAACGCCCACTCCCATCCCTACAGCAACGCCTACACCGACGCCATCAGAGCTAAACGTAAAAATCAGTGCGGTTCATTTTGTCAATGCTAGGGATGATGTGAACGGGGAATGGGTCAAAATCACCAATTATGGAAGCACAATTGTCGATCTAACCGACTGGGAGCTTCATGACGAGGGACCAAATTATCGATATGTTTTCCCTAGTTTCCAACTATCACCAAGCAGCTCGGTCACGATTTATACTGGGAAGGGAACAGACGATGATACACATCTCTACATGGGGCGTAGCTCATCGATCTGGAATAACGATGGAGATACGGCATATTTGAGGGATAAAGATGACAATCTAATTTCTCAAATGAGTGCACCAATTGCCACACCCACTCCTACACCAACGTCAACTCCAGTATCAACACCTACGCCCACACCAACCGCAACCCCCACTCCCTCTCCAACTGTAACGCCTACACCTGCTCCGACTCCAACGCCGACCCCTACGCCAAGTCCAACTCCTACGGCCACTCCAACTCCGACACCAGTGCCAACACCAGCACCACAAGTAGTGATAAACGAGTTCGAGCAAAATCCTGCTGGAGATGATGCTGGAAATGAGTGGGTTGAACTCTACAATCCTGCTACGATCAACGTAGACATAAGCGGATGGACATTATCTACAACCCATGGGACAACAGTAACTATCACGATACCCCAAGATACCACAATACCTGCAAAAGGATACTGGGTCTATACTCATAGTACACAGTGGTTGGACAATGAAAATGAATCCATTGTATTAAAAGATTCAGCTGATAATGAGATGGACAGAACATTAACAGCAAGTGATGATAAAAATAATGATTATTGCTGGGCAAGATCTCCAAATGGCCTAGATACAAATTCAGACTCAGATTGGAATTTTCAAATATCGACACAAGGTGAGTCTAATTCATAAACGCTGGAACCATCCTTTGGGAGATGGATTGGGGTGAGGGAGAAAGAATGGTGATAAAAATGGTAGAATCTGAAGC
>JASEEV010000052.1 GCA_030019435.1 Methanocellales archaeon
ACCAGATTTCAAAGATCTTGGAGGATCTATGACTTTCGGCAAAATTTTGTGGCTGAGTCCTAAATCATTAGCAGGCGAGAACCCTGTTCATGCTTGGATGAGATATCTAAAAGAGAGAGGCACGTGGGATATTACAACGGACCCGAGCGAGGATGTGGATGTGGTCTTCTTCGGTTCAGATAGCGTGCTCGACGACGAACTGTTGGAAGGGGATGTCTTCAAGATATGCTACTTCTGGGATATCCTGCCATCCAGAATGCTAGATCCTATCTTTCGAGTGTTCATTAAAAAGAAAGTGGAACAGATGCACAAATGCAACATGATTCTGGTGCCCTCCCGGATAGTGCTGTACCAAGCCCAGATGTTGGGGCTGAATGCTACGCTGTGCCCGGCTGGTATAGACAACAAACTCATCGATTCGGTTGATGGTGGGGAGAGAGAGCAACAAGTATGCTCGGTCGGAAGAATAACACTCCACAAGCAAATGGATTGGATTGTAAGAGCTGTTTCCTTGATAAACCCCATGCCCAAGCTCGTCATAAGTGGTGCTGGGGACTCCAAACCATTGGCAGATCTTGCGAGGCAACTGGGCGTGGAGTGCAGGATAGAGCCTTTATCAGACGAGAAGAAGATCAGAGAGATGAAGAGGTCTGTCTGCATGGTGACGGCCTCAGCTTGGGAAGGTTTTGGGATGGGTCCCATTGAGGCGATGTATTGTGGCACGCTCGTCTTAGCTCTGGAAACCCCTATACATAGAGAGATGCTAAAAGAGTATGCGATATATTTCCATTCGCCTGATGACCTAGCCAGAAAGATAGCCCTCCTCATGAACGACGAAAAACTGAGAGAGGAGATGTCCAAGAGGGGCAGGGAATACGTCAGGCAGACCTTGACGTTCGAGAAGGCGACAGAACGGCTTGAATTTATCCTAAATCACGTCATCAAGTATATCTTAGGGAAAAAGGCGAGAGCCAATCCAACTAAACAGGACTGGATCGACATATATGATAGTGAAGCAGTCAGAAGTCTAAAATATCATCCCTATCGGGCAGACCCGCACTGGACCCGATACTGGGAACCAAGACATTATGTCAGACTCCTTAAAGAATACGGCGTCAAGCACGTCCTGGACGTGGGGGCTGGACCAACCCATCCAACGATATATGCGCTAGAGGGCATAGACGTGTCGGTCTGCGAGTGCTCAAAGGTGGCAATTGAACAGGGAAAAGAGATCGCCACCAAACATGGGGTCGGCGAAAAGATAGAGTGGGAGCACGGATTCGCTGAAGAGCTACCTTACGAAGATGGCAAATTCGATGCCGTGATCCAAAGCCACATATGGGAGCACTTGCCCGAGCCGGAGAAGGCGATAGCAGAGGGTTTACGTGTATTGAGGGCAGGCGGCTACTTGATAGGCGCTGTACCCCTCGGAACAAACTACTATGACCCGATGCATTTGTACATCTTCACCGTAGACGATATCAGGGGGTTTGTCGGCAAGTTCTCTGATCAGAGCGAGATAGTTAGTATAGAGACGATTGCCGAACCAAAGTGTGATCCCTCTGTGATTTTAACAATATTAAAGAAGGTGAGAACTTGATACCTGTTTGCGAACCAAATATAGGTGAAAAGGAAAGACGAGCAGTCATAGACTGCATGGACAGTGGGTGGATTAGTAGCATCGGACCGAGAGTCAGAGAATTTGAGCAACGGTTTGCCGATTGGGTTG
>JASEEV010000053.1 GCA_030019435.1 Methanocellales archaeon
GAGGTCAAAAAGGAGGTTAACTAGAATTTCAATCCCACTATGGTCTGATTTTAGCACGAGAGCATAGCGAAATACGGGAAAGTGGTATGTAGCATTTCAATCCCACTATGGTCTGATTTTAGCTTTGACCCCCTCAGTCGCCTTCCTACCTCCTATGTAATTTCAATCCCACTATGGTCTGATTTTAGCAACGGTGTTCGAATCAGACGATCCCCCTGTTTTTGTATTTCAATCCCACTATGGTCTGATTTTAGCCAATGATATAAAAGGTTTTAGAACGGCAATAGAAAGATTTCAATCCCACTATGGTCTGATTTTAGCTGTGAATGCCTAAAGCACAAAGCAAAACGACAATAGGGATTTCAATCCCACTATGGTCTGATTTTAGCAACAACCGTGAGACTTGAACCCAAGTACTTCTTGTATTATTTCAATCCCACTATGGTCTGATTTTAGCGCTTCCAATTCCTCTATGCGTTTCTCCAGCGATTTTTATTTCAATCCCACTATGGTCTGATTTTAGCTTCAGTTTCGCATTTTTCGGATAGGCGAAAGTTTTATTTCAATCCCACTATGGTCTGATTTTAGCAAGGCTGTTCTGTACTCGCTACTAAGAAAGAGATATGATATTTCAATCCCACTATGGTCTGATTTTAGCGGTGTTAGTACTATCATAATAACTAATATGTACGAAATTTCAATCCCACTATGGTCTGATTTTAGCACTCCCATCTTCTATGTTCACTTTTAAGAATTTGGCATTTCAATCCCACTATGGTCTGATTTTAGCTAACTCATTCTTGGATAATCGCTTGCATTTAGGACGATTTCAATCCCACTATGGTCTGATTTTAGCCCCAACCATGAGCATAGTACCCATCCTTATGTACGTTATTTCAATCCCACTATGGTCTGATTTTAGCTTCACCCTCGTGGATTCGTAGTGTTCTAAAACCGCGATTTCAATCCCACTATGGTCTGATTTTAGCCGAGATGATGATTCTGAAGCATATTCTTGATTCTTATTTCAATCCCACTATGGTCTGATTTTAGCGTGAACGAATCATACCTGTTTCTGCCCTTGAATCTATTTCAATCCCACTATGGTCTGATTTTAGCCTCTCAGCTCTCCCTGATCCTCTCCCTTATCACTATTTTATTTCAATCCCACTATGGTCTGATTTTAGCTCCGTCCGCTCTACTTCTGTTGGTAATAGCTTTGCTGATTTCAATCCCACTATGGTCTGATTTTAGCATAATAGCCAAGCAAAAAGGGTTTTGTCCAATCTAATTTCAATCCCACTATGGTCTGATTTTAGCTATCTTGGATGAGGGTCGTTAAATACCATAGTGCCTGATTTCAATCCCACTATGGTCTGATTTTAGCGAATTCTTCCGTGTCCAACAGCCGAGATACTTCCACTATTTCAATCCCACTATGGTCTGATTTTAGCTTGCCGTGTTTGCTACGTCAACAATTATCTTAATTGTTATTTCAATCCCACTATGGTCTGATTTTAGCTTGAAGATATTTCAAAACATAAAAAGGTCACATCAATATTTCAATCCCACTATGGTCTGATTTTAGCCTTGACGACAAACTTACAGATGAGAGTTTAAAGGATATTTCAATCCCACTATGGTCTGA
>JASEEV010000054.1 GCA_030019435.1 Methanocellales archaeon
GTTTCAATGGATAGACTCATAAAATGAGGATTGAAAGACTACTCCGCCCTAAAGAACGGAGAATTAGTCCTGACTTTTCTTTAAAGATATTGAAGTAGGGGCAACCAGCTCAGGAACCCAAGAATGTGGTCGACCATGATGTATGTCGCCAATGCCAGGCAACCAAACATGGCAACATCCCTTGCGGTACGACGTTCTTTTGCGGTCAGCATGTATCTTCCGACATGGTGCAGATCTCCAGAATAGGGCTCGGCATCCAGCCAGGGCATCGCGGCGTCGATGGCTATAAGTATGAGAGCTAAGGTCGCCAAAAAAATGACCGAGAGGGATACGAACGGATCAACTCCAGTCCAGATCAAGGAGCGGATGAGCGGGTTGGTCTCATAGTGATGTGAGAGAACGGCGAAGCTGTACACCGTCATGAGGTAGTCCATGACAAGAGCGATTATGGCGAAAGAGAACACCGCTTTGAAAAGGGTCCTAAATTTCATCCAAAACCACTTTAATTCCCATATATGAAATACAATAGAACTTACATATAAATATATTTCGTATCCTATAATGCTTTTTCTTCCTAGCGGCTTGTAAAGATCGAAAAATCGAATAAGAGTATTTAAAGACATTCACGTTTAGCCAGATAAAAAAATTAGAAAATGGGCCTTGTAGAAAACCTCTATCTGGACGAACATAAATGTTCCCCTGACTGCTCTATCGATATTGTATATCACCAGCTTGACCTTGATCTCCTTGACCTGATTTANNNNAACACTGCTCTATCGATATTGTATATCACCAGCTTGACCTTGATCTCCTTGACCTGATTCCTATACCTTCTGGCTTTCAGGCTCTCCCCATATCGCCTTTTAAGCACTGAGAACGCCGTCTCCACCAAGTTCCTTCTGTGATAAAACTCTCTATCAAAGCCCTGAGACATCTGCCGACGGTATCTTCCTTTCACCCTCTTTCGATTCCTCTCCCGTACTGGGATGATCGACTCCGATCCCAGTTCTTTTCTGACCAGGCGATGTATCGCCTCTGAGTTGTAGCCCTTATGACATAGCAGTCTGATTTTCTCGTTCTATGACATTGCTTCAGCAAGGTCTCGGCATGCCTGACATCGTGGACAGGGCTCCTCGATACCTTGAATCCCGTGATGGCCTGTCTGGCTGCATCCACCGAGATGGAGGTCTTCAGATAGCTCTTTCTGGTCTTCCCGGTTTTCCATGAATAGTAACAGCTGGCATACGAGCTGGAGAACCCAGAGGAGTCGATGGCCGTAACATGAATCCTCTCGCCCCAAATATAGAACAGGTTGAGCGTTCTTCTCAGTCATGTTAAATCGAAGATTTAACAGGAGTTTCTATGTAATAGAAACAGATGCCATCGAAGAGGGCAGAGTTGAACCTCTGGAGAAACTTGTGCAATGTGGTGAAGTGTGGCATCTGCTCAAGCTTTAGCCTCTCCTTCACCATGTCCATCAGATCTACGAGTTCGACGACATCCCTGTAATCCTCGTTGAGATACTCCTTGAACAAGAACCAGCAGCTGACGCTGGTTATAGACCCTCTTCGAATACTTGTTCGAGTACATGGGAACCCTTGAGTTCCCTGCTATCGCCATGGCTGTATCGATAAACTT
>JASEEV010000055.1 GCA_030019435.1 Methanocellales archaeon
ATGATCCGTACCATAAACTTGGTAAAGACATACAAAATGGGAGAGATCGAGGTACTTGCCCTAAGGGGAGTTGATCTAGAAATAAACAAAGGGGACTTTGTAGCCATAGAAGGACCCTCTGGCTCCGGAAAGTCCACCTTACTAAACATGATCAGCTGCCTGGACAAGCCCACGAGCGGCAATGTCTTTATTGAGAGCGTTGACACGTCAACGCTCAATGACAACTATCTAGCTAAGATTAGGAGGGAGAAGATAGGGTTCATCTTTCAGATGTTCAACTTGATCCCCACGCTTAACGCACTAGAGAACGTTGCGCTCCCGATGATGTTTGCTGGAGTTTCACATGGAAAAAGAGTCGGAAAGGCGAAGGAATTATTAGAAATCGTTGGCTTAAGCGAAAGGGCGAAGCATAAGCCTTCAGAACTATCTGGAGGTGAACAGCAAAGGGTTTCAATTGCAAGAGCGCTTGCAAACGATCCGCCGGTGATCCTCGGCGATGAGCCGACTGGAAATCTGGATACAGCTTCTGGCAAAGTGGTCATGGATTTTTTGGAAAAGTTGAACGAAAAAGGTGAGACGCTGATAATCGTAACGCACGATCCAGAGATTGCGGGTAGAGCACACAGGGTCATCAGCATGCGCGATGGCATCTTGAAGGGATAAAGGTGTTCTACGACAGCTTTATCTTGGCATATAGAGATATAAGGGAGCATAAAGCTCGCTCTTTTTTAACGCTCTTGGGCATAGCGGTTGGCGTTGCGGCAATAATCTCGTTGATAGCAGTGGGCTATGGCATGCAGTACGCGATAACAGAGGAACTTGTCAGCTTTGCTGACACCATAGCCGTCATGCCCGGGCAGATAATTCCTGGAAGGGGATATGTCGAGCTGGGTGCCTTCACGGAAAGAGACGTTGAAGATGTGAGAAGGATCAGCGGCGTCGAAGATATAGCAACTCTAACGATGAAAATAGTCGAGGTCGAGTACAGAGGCGAGCGCATGCCGGTCGAGATAATGGGTGGCGACCCACGCGACATGGAGGAGTGGTGGGGGGAGTATGTCGAGTTCCAAGAGGGACGATGGATACGCGAGAGGGATTACAAGGGATGTACGATCGGGTACAGCGTTGCGCATGAGTACTTCAAAAATGACATCAACATTAACAATCGCATAACGATCAACGAGTCGGAGTTTGTGGTCGTTGGCATCTTCAAAAAAGCTGGTATGGTTGCTTCTGCAGACCTGGATCCTCACATATTTCTCACGATGAAATCTGCCCAAGACGTTTTGGGAACGGAGGATCTATCGTATATGATGGTCAAGATCCGCGACATAGGTAGAGCTGAAGAAATCGCCGAGGAGATCGAAGAAAGGATAGATGAAAACCACAATCTGGAGGGCTTCACCCAAGCGATGACGATGACCTCGATGATAGAACAAATAGGAACCGTTTTTCTAATCATTCAAGCCGTGCTGGTCGGCATAGCGTCGATTGCGCTCATCGTGGGATGCATAGGCATCATGAACTCCATGCTGATGTCAGTGATGGAGAGGACGCATGAGATAGGAATCATGAAGGCGATTG
>JASEEV010000056.1 GCA_030019435.1 Methanocellales archaeon
CCACTGCTCTCTGGACATCCATGCTGATCATGATCATCAGAGCGCTGACGATATATGCCACCCAGAGCAGGGTCCAAAACGAAGTCCAAAGCGAATTACGACGATTTGTCATCCTAATAGGATTGCAGACTTTTGGACTTATAATTCTTTCGATAACATTAATATCAAACGAAGTGGCACTTAATAAGACAGAATCATAGAACATAGAGGTGTATCAGTGACACTACTTTATTTGCTATTGCTAGCGCATTTGGTTGCCGATTTCATGCAGCCAGCTTCGCTAGTTCGTTGGACAAAGGAAAGTGTGCAGGGGCTAATCGTCCATACCAGCATCTATTCGCTCATAACCGCTTTAGTTATTGCCGCATACTCGCCTATCTGGTGGTTTTGGGCTGCCCTACTAGGAGTTTCCCATTTCGTGATCGATTACCATCTTGATAAGGGCAGGTTACCCTTCACCAATCTCTCCCTTCTGGTCGTGGATCAGGTTCTTCATCTTTTGATGATCGGAGCAATCTTTTGGAGTGGACTAAGATTTCTTACACCAATCGGACAATTGACTTTTCTTTCTGACCATTCGGAGGTGTTTCGTTGTCTAGTAGGCTATGTTGCGGCTACTTTTGGTGGGTCTATTTTTGTTTTTGAGGCTGGCAATACATTTTATCCACAATTACCAAGTGGGGGTGAGAATGAAATCCTCTCGCTGGGCGATAGATGTCTGGGCATAACAGAACGTGCATTGACGGTAACGTTTATCCTGCTGGGCAGATACCTCCTAATACCACTTGCCTTTTTGCCTTCAATGGCCGTACGAAGGAAAGAACTGCGTGGTGGACAAAGACCCCGCTTACTGTGCGAGCTAGCGATAAGCCTGCTTATAGCGCTGGCTGTTGGCTTCTGGCTACGGTTTGGTTAGGGCAAATCTTAATAAGTCCCAGTGCCTATGATATCGTCAGAGAGGCTGTAGCGGTGAGATGTTTGGGGGTATAGATGATGTTTGAGAAAACAGGGCAGATAAAGAGATTTAAGGACGGCCAAGTGATTTTTTACGAGAACGATCCCGGAAAAATAATGTACGTCATTGAATCAGGAAAAGTCAAGTTGACTAGGACGAAGATGAGAGAAGGGGAGAACATAGTGACAACTTTGGCTGTCTTGGAAAAAGGAAATTTCTTTGGTGAAATGTCCCTTTTTGATTACCGACCTCGCTCCGCAACTGCTACTGCTGTAGGCGATGTGGAATTAAGAGTCGTCACCCGGAAAGATCTCGAGTCGCAGATCAAGGAAAATCCTGAACTCGCTCTATACTTCTTAGATAAAATGAGTCAGCGAGTTCGAAAGATAGACGATCTCATTGAGACGCTTTTGGTGAGAGAGCGTCTGGCCAAGAACGTATATGATAAGCTAGATACGCTACGTTATCCAGAATTCATATAGATTTCCAGATTTATACAGTCCTCTTGAAACTTCTAATACCACTGGGCAGACGTGAAAATAGGTGCACGGTCGCCCCGACCAGAAAAACGAACATCCCCCAGAATAGTATCAGGGAGGATGCGTTTTTGGCTGCTGCCCC
>JASEEV010000057.1 GCA_030019435.1 Methanocellales archaeon
TGATGTTTTTTATACATTACACAGCAGAAATAATCACCGTTACGTTTTACTCTGGGAAATACATAGGATCCGCCATAATATTCGAAATACTAGCATACGGCATTTTGTTTAACATGGTATTCCTCGGGCTAACCCCAGCGACTACCAGTGCAGGTAGACCCGATCTAAGGGTGAAACTGGCTATAATCAACACCATCATTATTGTTGGACTTGGTCTACTTTTAGTTCCAGAATATGGTGCTCTTGGTGCAGCAGTATCCTTCTCGTCTGGGTTAATAGTAGGGACTATAGTCTATGCGGTCATAACTTTTAGATATCTAAAGTATAGATTTCCCTGGGAAACGCTTACAAAATGCTTGTTTGCTGGAATATTAGCACTGGTTCCACTGCAAATGATTAGCTTCCTATTCCCATATATCTACAGAATGTTTCTCAACTTCTTTGTTGGAGGCGCACTGTACGTTTTAATTCTCTATCTGCTCAGAGAATTGAAAGAGAAAGACATAGAGTTATTAAAGGATGCTGTGAGTGCTATAATCAAACCATAAATATGGAGGAGAAAGCTATTCAGATTGATTTTTTAGCCACAACAATAAATTGCCAAGCCATTAAAGTTGGAAAATAATGACAGAGCTTGTCTTGAACAAATTTTGGTAAGAGATATTGTAAAGGAACTCTATTTCTAACAATATCTACTTTGATACACTCAAACCCAGTATTTCTTAATAACCATAGAATATCATCTTTAGTAAAAAATCGTATATGCTCAGGTGGGTATATTTTACTTTTATTTTCAGGAAACCTCCCAAACAACAGTTCCTTTCTATAATCCCAATATGCTATATTAGGAATGGATACTATCACCTTTCCGCTATCTTTTAAAACTTTATAGATGTTCATAAGTACAAACTTTGGATTAAAAACATGTTCTAAAACCTCAGCACATATTACACTATCGAAAACAGAATGTGTGAATGGTAGACATTCGGCCGTGCCTAACACTACGTCTATCTTTTTAGAGTGCAAATTTCGCAAATACTCTTTATTTATATCAAGTCCCACGTACCTGTTGTACTCACTAAGAAACTCAGCCAAGATGCCACTGCCGCATCCCAAATCGAGTACTATACAACTCTCTCCAACTTCCGAGATTATCTTTTTAAAACGTTCTCTATCCCATGATGGAGACTGTCCGAGAGAGGGTCTCCCGCTTCTTATTCTGTTGTAGTACTCAACAACTGTTTTTTGCAAATTTAAATCACCTGCTATACCTTCTTTGTATCCGATAAGATGTATAAAAAGTTTGAGGCGGTTCTATTCTAAGATAGCCTACACTTTCGTATCCGCTAAAGATGTATTTGATACCGAACTCGCTGATAAGTTTGTTTTGGATAAATTCATAAAATAGTTTTTAATTGGCTTTGTAGAAAACCTCTATCTGAACGAACATAAATGTTTCCCTGATGTCACAGATGGAACATCTGTGAGAGTTGTAATTCCTACGGAATTTCAACACTGCTCTATCGATATTGTATATCACCAGCTTGACCTTGATCTCCTTGACCTGAT
>JASEEV010000058.1 GCA_030019435.1 Methanocellales archaeon
CGATGATATCCTCTTTCTCCTCTCATTTCAATCCCACTATGGTCTGATTTTAGCCGTGATGGGCGTTTCCAAGGGGAAAGATATCCTGTTTATTTCAATCCCACTATGGTCTGATTTTAGCTTCTAACCTCATTTTTTTCACCTCCTCTTTTTTTTCTGATTTCAATCCCACTATGGTCTGATTTTAGCTCGAACAATTAGGGTGTGATATTTATTATGCTCACTAATTTCAATCCCACTATGGTCTGATTTTAGCCCGATGGGGGCTGGATATGTTGCTGGAGTTAAGATATTTCAATCCCACTATGGTCTGATTTTAGCACGACTTTGGTCTGTTAATTTCATATTTGGCAACATCATTTCAATCCCACTATGGTCTGATTTTAGCCCTCTGGTGCAGCAGGTATGCTCTGGTTCAGTTGCTATTTCAATCCCACTATGGTCTGATTTTAGCGATCTGCTTTGTGAACTACACGTGGGAGGCTGGGAGATTTCAATCCCACTATGGTCTGATTTTAGCATTCAAGAAACTCCAAGGGATGATTGAGTATAAGGCATATTTCAATCCCACTATGGTCTGATTTTAGCTAGAAGAAGGGTATGATGTAATATACGTTGATACTGATTTCAATCCCACTATGGTCTGATTTTAGCGAAATTGATTTACCAGATGGAGTTGAACCGAACCTAATTTCAATCCCACTATGGTCTGATTTTAGCTCTCCTTTTCTCCTTCGGTCTCAATGTAATTGACAATATTTCAATCCCACTATGGTCTGATTTTAGCTCACATCTTGCGAACTTGGATATGGATCATTCGGATATTTCAATCCCACTATGGTCTGATTTTAGCTTTGAATTAAGAGATAGCTTTTGTTTGTTGCCATGCACTTATTTCAATCCCACTATGGTCTGATTTTAGCTGTCGATGTAGCAAACACGGCAAAAGTGACAAATGCTAATTTCAATCCCACTATGGTCTGATTTTAGCCAGAAACAGTGATTTATGAAGTGCCGAACTTCTTGATTTCAATCCCACTATGGTCTGATTTTAGCTCCTTCTATATTCGTTGCCATAACGCTTATATTGTGATTTCAATCCCACTATGGTCTGATTTTAGCAGTGCTTGGACGTATTTTTTGGATCAATATAATGGAATTTCAATCCCACTATGGTCTGATTTTAGCGAATGTCTCCAGACTCGAAAGATTTATTCGTAGAATATTTCAATCCCACTATGGTCTGATTTTAGCCTTATGGTCTCTAATGATAATAACTTTACTTTCTAGATTTCAATCCCACTATGGTCTGATTTTAGCGATGAAGGTCCCGATTGGTGTGGCAGCCCTGTCAGATTTCAATCCCACTATGGTCTGATTTTAGCGGGCAGAGGCTATTTTGGGTAAAACAAGGGTATGTATTTCAATCCCACTATGGTCTGATTTTAGCCAAAATCTTGGAAAGCGTTATTAGTATGGAGGCAAAAATTTCAATCCCACTATGGTCTGATTTTAGCACCCTC